>JAQURN010000062.1 GCA_028715585.1 Actinomycetota bacterium
ACCAGAAACTAGAGTAAAAACCACTCCCATGCCAAGGTAAAGTGGCGGGTGTCTGAAAAAGTTTCCGTAAAAAACGTCATCGGGATGGTTTTCCGCCAGCGCGGAAACACAATTAACATTCCAAGCTTCGTCGTAGCACAAAACATGCCCAATGTTCGAAAACCTCAAGACCGCCGCGGTGATGATAATAATAATGAGAGCGAGCCTTACTAGTTTGTCTTTCCGTTCTTCACTCATAAGCAAAATGGAATGCCGCATCCATGCTTAAAAAAAGCAGAGTCACTGCCCCAGAGCCAGCCGCTCAATGAGGAACGAGGGAAACTCTTCTTCTCTCATCTTTTCCTGAACTTCATTTATCGGATATTCCACGCGATGGAATGTCAAAGTCTTTCCCTCGCTATCGTATATCGCATAACAGGCTCTGGGGTCGCCATCACGTGGTTGGCCAACACTTCCCACGTTCACCAGGTAGCGTTTTTCACCCTCGAGAGTAATCCCAAAGCCGTCTTTCACCGAATTCAGCTCGACCGCGGCTTCCGATACTTTGCCGGTGGAAAAAATTGCTGGCACATGGGAATGTCCATGGAAGCAAATGTTTTCCTCAAAGGCGGAAAAATTCAGGGCAGCTACCTGAGTCGAAAGGATGTATTCCCACACTGGGTTTCTTGGGCTTCCGTGAACGATAAGCTCCCCCGTCTTCGCCGCATACCTCTCAGGCAGGGCTTTCAAGAAATCCTTCGAGTCATCCTCGAGCGCTTCCCCTGTCCATTCACAAGCTATACGCGCGTCGACGTTGAAATTAGTAAGTTCCATACCGCCAACGGCACCCAGATCATGGTTTCCACAAACGCAAACCGCTCGTAATTTTTTGATTGCTCTCACGCATTCGTTCGGAAAAGGACCGTAGCCCACAACATCACCCACGCACCACCAAGAATCACATTCTCCAGCGTGTTCCAAAACAGCATGGAGGGCAGGCAAATTAGCGTGTATATCCCCTAGCAACCCAATCCTACTCAAACGTACCCCCCAGGCTCAAAAAAGCATGAACGCAAAGGTAGGCACCCAAATCCCACTTGTAGCTCAAGTCATGTGGTAATGTGACCATGAACAGCAACGATGTTGCTCCAAGGAATGAAGTAATGGTGCCTGCCTAGTTCCCCGCTTGCCGCGAGGGTTATGCCTTCCTTTTCCACCGCGACCACCGCGTAGAATTTCACATCCTCTATATCCTGCTTGAGAATAATCTCCAGAGACTGACAAGGAGAATCCCAGCCAAACATGGTCCGGCAGAGCTCCACCGGCAAGTGCCTAACATCCTCTCCTGGCTGTTGAATATAGCAGGGCTCTTTCAAAATGATTGTTTGCATGCGTCCTCCTTTCGTCTCTCAAGCTAGAGCTTAAAATAAAAATACCCGTGGTTCAAACAAAAACAACCGCTATTGGCGAGTTTTGCCGTGAGGATTGAGCTTGAGCAGAAACATGCGCATTTTGGGGTTGCCATCCTTCGGGTAAGAGCTGATTACTTCAACATCCCAATCATTCGGGAAAAACCTCACTCCAGGAAACATGTTATAGACCACATAAACGGGCTCGGAAAGCGAAGCCTTCTCGAGGGCAGGAGGGACATCTTTCGATTCGTACCTGAAGGGTACTATCTTCACGTTTGGATTTTTGCCAAGATAGATCTCTAATGCATCGGTTGGAAGCCCTATCCCGGCCATGTTCGAACCCACAGTGATATGTCGTCGACTTGCCTCACGCTCGAGGAACGAGACACATTCCCTGATGCCATATCCGGAAGGCCAGTCGGTCAGATATTGAAACTTCACCCACTTTGGAAGAATCGCCTCTTGAGGCCAAGCGACTATCTTTACCACGTTGAAAACGGGAAAACCAAGGGTGATGACGACAAGTGTGGTGACGACAAAAATTTTCCCCTTGCCCTGCACTCTAGCTATCCACTTCTTCCAGAGAAGCTCGCCAAACTCGAGTGCCCCGAAAAGGAAAGAGGGCACTATGACAAGGTAGTGTCGGGGAAGCACCGTTTCGAACATCCAGTGTTTGGAAATCACCGCCTCTATGAACCACACGCTAGCCATCCATATTCCGATGAAATACGAAACACGGTTCCGCTCACGTATGCCCCAGATGATTCCCGCTATCCCCATCACAAATATGACCGGGGTCACAAAAATAAACAGTGCCGTAAAAATTTCTCCGACATTGGAAAAAAATACATCGAAGGGATTTCTCACCACCTCCCCCAGGGTCTTAGTAGCAACAGCCGTCCTCGAAGAAATCATCCCGAATTTGGGAGAGAGCCTGAGAAGGTTGTAAATTCCAAATCCGAGAAAATAAGAGGCAAAGATAATCGCAAGCCATCTCCTGAAGGGATGGCTTTTTCCTTTCTCGCCGCCTTCCTCCCGATGGCTTTCCCCCATCGCCTTCCCCTTCGCGGGAAAACCTTTTTCCTTATCCTTCTCTTTCGCAGGAGGGCCTACGCCTCCTGTGTCCCCTTTTGGGCGCAAAAGGTAGGCGAAGGGAATTATGACAAAGAGAAGCTGGGCGGTGCTCTTGGTAAGAAGAGAAACTCCGAGCACTACACCAAGGGCAAAAACGTAGTGCCAAGCCAGGCTTTTAGCGGCTCGGACAGAAACATATATCGCCAGCACAAAAAGTGTCAACAGAAGGGGCTCGATGATGGCAATTCGGTCATACCAAATTGCCTGCGGGCAGAGCACGTAGAGCAAACCGCCCAGAATCCCCTTTCTTTCGTCGAAAAGCTCCTTTCCGAGAAGCACAACCAAAACAAGGGTTAACGACCCGCAGATGACGGACAAAAGGCGCCCACCCAACAGGGGATCACCAAAAACGTCCAGTAAGGGAGACATAAGCCAGGTATGCATCGGGGGAACGCCATCTGTCAAAGAGATGAGAAACTTCCCCTCCCTCACGAGCTGTGACCATCTTATGTATATAGCCTCGTCATAGAAGATAGGAAGATTTCCAAGAAGAGGAAGGCGGGTCAAAAAATAAAGAGCGAGGAGAACGAATAACCCTGAGCCAAAAGGATGTGTCCCCAGGTAATGGCAAAGTCGCTTTGACTTCAAAGACAACTCGTCCAATGTCCGCCCCCTCAAAAACGTACATCCTTACACTCCATCCGGCATAAATCTCGCCAAGGGGTCTTTTCCTCTTTATAATATCAATAGGAGGAAGATTAAACTTGAAGAAGTGCGAGTTTTGCGGAACTGAAAATCCCGATGTGGCGCGCTTTTGCACGAAGTGCGGAAAAAAGCTGGAAGAGTCAGGAGCGAGCCCAGAGGGGAAAGAATACTACCTCAATCTTGAAAAACAATCCATTTCACCCCGCTTCGAAGAGGACATCGCCTCCCGAGAAAAAGGCTCGTCAGAAATAGACCTCACTCGCATAATGGGAGACCTCACGAAGGGAAAGAAAACGTGTGCGAGGTGCGGCTTCGTAAACCCAAGAGAACAAAAATACTGCAAGAACTGCGGAGCTCCGCTCGAAGAAGAAGCAAAAGAAGTCGAGTCCCTGCCGATACCTCTCGCGCCCGAGCCCATTGAGCCCTCGTTTATCTCCGAATCACCCTCCATCCCCGCGAGCGATTATTATGAAAGTGGCACCGCAGGAGAAGCGAGAACCAGAAGATTTGACTTCATGTCTGGGGTTTCCAACTGGGGAGCAGGGGAGTGGGTTGCCATCATTGGGGCAGTGGTGGTGGTGGTGATAGTAGCATGGCTCTTCATCTTTGGGGGTTACCAGAATATCTTCGGTGCCCCGGCAAAAAATATAAAAAAAGCTGCCAAGGTTATGGTGGGGCTCAATAGCTTTGAATACTCGCTCAATGTCAACCTCAGAGCGAGAGGAGAAACTTCAAGTAGATACCATGGGTCGGGAAAGGTGCTATTCGAATCCCCTGACAAGACTTACTGGGAGATGAATCTCCTTCTTCCCGCTCGCGGCGCTACCCCGCTGCGATTCGCGCAAATTGGGAAAAAGTCTTACATGAACGCGAGCACCGGCTGGCAGATGTTAGGGGAAGATTCACCAAGCTTTGGTATCGAGCGCCTGTGGAGTGGGTTCTCAATGGTTGAAGACCTTGGAATGGCCCCCATAGGCACATCCAACTGTGCCCATTACAGATACCGCATTCCCCCAGAGATAATCGCTTCCATCGTGGGAGCTGATCCACAAGCTAAGATGGGCGACGCGGTCGTGGAAAGCTGGATAGACAGCGGAACCAACCAGGTGCTCTTGCTCCAGATTAGCTTATTCAAGGTCCTTGTTGATGGGATCCAGATGAACGCTTCCATGGCGTTGAATCTCTCATCGGTAGGGACGCCCTATAACATCCTTCCCCCGATTTGACTAGTTCAAGGCTTTGTTGAAGTCGTCTCCCTCGTAAACTTTTACATCCCGTTTACCAAGTTCGGAAAGAAATATCTTTGGATCGACAGCAGCTTCGGGAGCCACGACGCCCTTTTTCTTTATTTGGCCCCTACCAAGCATGAGTGTACCAATGGCAAGAGGAATGCCAGTAAGCTCCCACATGTGCGCCGCTGCCCCGTATGTAATTCTCTGCCATTTCCCGTCCTTGATTCCCGTCACGTCAACCCTCAACCCCGAACAAGGATTTTCTGGGGCGTCAATGCGAGTAAGTAGAGGCATAAGAGCTTCTACCACCTTTACAACCCTTTCCTTTCGCTCAGGGGTGGCGGTGAGATGAAGCATCGCAAGCAGTTTACAAGCCAAGTTCATATAGTCTTCGACAAGCCCACCTTTGAGCGTTACCGTTCTTACGTTCAAAAACTTTGGTATCGTCACAGGCTCGGGATGCCCAAGATTGTAAACGTAAATTTCGCCAATCGGTGAGGGGAAGCGTACTTTTTCCCTATCAGTGCCAGCACTCACCATTTTGATTCTCCCATTCTGAAAAGAGGGGATAAATCCAGTAAATATGTGAACGAGGTGGAGAACTACCGCGTATCCTTCAGAATCCGAGGCGCTTCCAGCCCAAGCCACGGCAACCTCTTCGACTTGGTCGAGTTTGTCTGCCCCAAGCCGCGCAAGCACGTTCGACATTCCCGGCGTCCAACCCAAGCCGGTCAGGATGGTCATGCCTTTTTTCTTTGCCTCGCCATCCAACTCAAACAGCGCCGTGGCGGCATCATAGTCGTCACAAATGCTCACATAGTTGACACCCGCATCGAGCGCTCCTTTTGCTACCTTTACCTCATACTTGTAGAAGGGGCCAATCGCGCTCGCGGCAACATCATAACCTTCTATTGCGTTCTTTAGGTCTAAAGGGTTGTTAGCGTCAACCTTCATATAGCCGCACTTCGAGCCAAGCTCACTCGCAAGCTCACGTGCCTTATCCACGTTGTAATCGGCAATCATGAGTTCGTCTACCTCTTCAGACTTGGCAAGGTCTTTTACCGCGGCACTTCCCATATCTCCCGCTCCACCAAGTACTATCACCTTCATAGCAAACCTCCCCTCAAAATAACCCCGAACAGGGGTTGAGTAGCGAATTTTCTCCCAAAACAGCCAGCTTCACCACTATAAGCCGGCTGATGTTCACCGTCAACTCTGCGTGCTAAATTTGTCGCAAAGTGTTGCGTATATGAGATAAGATACTAAAGAAAACGGGGTAAGATAGTGAAAGGAGTTCCACGTGTTCAAGAAAAGAAAAGTAAAAAAGCTCGAAAAAAAAGCAAGCAAGCTTGAGAGAAAAGCGGGAAAGATAACAAAGAAGGCGCAAAAGGCACGTAAAAAAGCGGATAAAGCAGAGGCGAAAATATCGAAAAAATCCAAGTAGAAGGCTCTTTCGTTTTTTCTTTTTCAAGCAAAAGTGTCGGTTTGGAGGGAACGTGAAGACGTGCAAATCTTGCGGGTTTCCTTTGAAATTCGCGCGCTATTTCGAGTGGAGAAATGATGGCTCAATCCTCAGCACAGATACCACAGGAACGGCTTCCCGAATAACATTCCTGCCAGACGGCGAACTGGAGAACATCTTCCATGGCCTTTCGCAGTCAATTGGCTTACCCGTTGATCCATTCCTCATAGAGGCGCAAAAACAAATTGGAAAGGAACTTCTTGCAAACCTTCCCCTCAGATACGCGCAACTAATTCCTTCCAGCCGATTTTTCAGACCTCAGTTTGCGGTGAAACTAGCTGTGCGGCTTATCTCTTCCGACTTTGCCAGCCTCGGAGACGGCATAGTGAGGGTCGAATATTATCGAGCGGGGAAAGCGCTAGTTCTACGAGTCAAAAACCCATGCCTTATCCCCCTCACCGTGGGCAGCGCAAGCAGTATCTACGAATCAATCGAGAACATGCCGAGCTCGAACATAAGGTACGGAATGGAGGGAGAAGACCTGGTGATATGGCTTTCGCCCTCACGAGAAAAGCCGGAGAGAGAAAAGAGGTTATATCTCGAACCGGTGACGCCCTCCAAAGGAAACCTAGAATACAAAAGGTGCCAAAATTGCAATGTTCCCTTTTGGGCAAGCGAAACCCTCGAGTGGGACATGAAATCAGGAATCATAAGAAACAAAAAAACCTCCCTGCGCGAGGCAATAGTTTCGGTGCAATCGATAAACGCCATACTCCGCGAGCTCTCATCCGAACTGGGGGACGAAGTAAGGGATATTCTCTATGAGAAACAAAAGGACCATGAGAAAAACTCCCTCGAGACACAAAGAGAGCTGAAAGAAAACTGGGAGGAAATACTTCTCTCAATGGCATTTAGAGGGCTTGGCTACCCCACCAGCTTCAAAAGCGGGGATAACTGGATAGAAGTCGAAATAGAAAACCCCTACAACCAGGAGCTTTACGCGGGCAAACTGGCTGCCAGGCTAGAGACAATAACAAACGGAGTCTCTACTATCCACTGGGAAAAGGAGAGAAGAAAATACAGGATAGAGACGCAAAAATAAACCCCTGGGATTCACAAACGGATGTTGCGGTGTAAGTGTAAATTACTCTGAACCTTCTTCGCCCAATATTTCCTTCGCAGCCTGGATATATGTTTGGTAATCCTTGGCGCCGAAACAACAGCAGATGACTTTCTCTATACCTTCGTTTTCCTTAAGAAAATCCCTTATTTCCGCTAAGGCAATCCTAGAGGCTCTCTCTATGGTAACGCCATAAACACCAGTGCTTATGGATGGGAAGGCAATCGTGACAATCCCTCGCGAAACCGCAAGTTCGACGCTGTTCCTGTGGCAGTTACGACGGAGGTCAGCCTCCCCCCC
>JAQURN010000063.1 GCA_028715585.1 Actinomycetota bacterium
CGTCTGTTCCTATAAATCCATCCAGAAGAGCTTGCCGCTGCCCCTCCCTTAGTGTGGTTACCAGGAATGCTTGAGGGGTTTGGGCACAGGCAAGATTGCTCCTGTTCAACGTGCGAACTATTTCCTTTTCTCTTAACTCTTTTATCGTATCCGTTACTTCCACCGCGGTTACGACGCCCTGTGCCCACTTCGGGATATTACACACCGCCTCCACCATTTCTGGGGTAACGAGAGGCCTTGCGCCATCGTGGATGACAACCTCCCCCTCCTCCGGAGCAAGCTCAAGCCCCTTCGCCACTGATTCCTGGCGCGTCTTTCCTCCCTTGATGACCGCAGTCACTTTTTTGAAGCCCATTGAGCGCAGCCTTTCCGCGCTCCAGAACTCAATGCTTGATTTGTGCATTACCACAACCACCCTAGAGACATAAGCGCAATTTTCGAAGGCGGCAAGAGAGTAAAAAAAGAGGGGCTTGCCTAGGATAATGATTTCCGCCTTGGGGCGCTCTTGCCCCATTCGCTCACCGGTTCCTCCAGCCGCTATGATGCCGAATGCCAATTAGTGTTCACCAGCTTCCGCGTCGAGGCTCATGAAAACCATCTTTCCGGCTGGAGTCTGGAGCATGCTGGTTACTGTTCCCCTAACCTCCATGCCCACTTTTTCCTTTCCTCTCTCCACCACTACCATCGTCCCGTCATCCAGGTAGCCAACCCCTTGGCCGGGTTCTTTCCCTTCTTTTACCACCTTTACATGTATTTCCTCGCCTGGCAGGACGACTGGTTGCAGGGCACTTGTGAGTTTGTTGAAGTTCAAAACGCTTAGCCCCTGTAGCTCAGCAATGCGCCCGAGGTTTGAGTCGTTTGTCACGATGGGGATGTTTTCCTCCCTTGCGAGCGCGATTATTTTTGCGTCCACATCACTTATTTCTGGGAAATCGCGCTCAACCACCTCGATTTCAATTTCCTCCGTTTTTTTCAGGGCATTCAACACCTCCAGTCCCCGCTTGCCTCGGTTCCTTCGCAGAGAATCGCTAGAGTCCGCTATCGTCTGTAATTCCGCGAGGACAAAACCCGGCACCAGAAGCCGGCCTTTCAGAAAGCCTGACTTTGCCACGTCCAATATTCGCCCATCTATTATGACGCTCGTGTCGAGTATGTAAGCGGATTCCGCTGCCGGTCCCCTTCCCGGATAAGAGCTCAACTTGAACATTGCTGAAAGTTCGGGACGCTTCAAAACTCCGATTCGCATACCAGAGATGCCGAAAAAAACTAAGAGTACAATGGAAAGAACGTAGCCGGGCTGGCCAAAGTGAAAGAGCGCAATGGACACCAGAAGTCCAATGAGAAGTCCTGCTGTTGCACCTATGAAGCCGAAGAAGAAATCAGCTCCAGAGATTCTTGCTATGAATGCTTCAAGCCGCCCAGCGAGATTGGCAATGGCCCTTCCTGCTACCCCGCCTATTACATATCCGATGAGGAGCCCAAGAATTATGCCAAGGATGATTGCAAGGATTTGTTGAGGCTCCCCCCTTATGTAGTGGCGGTTCACAATTTCGGCTATCTGGGACCCGCCATAGGAGCAAAGGAACATGCTCAATAGGCGGACCAAGATTACCACCAATTGACTTACCTCCTTTTTCTATTTGGTTTATGTCGGTTTGAGCTCTGATTTCTTTCTTGTTGTAAACTTTCATGCTGTAAAAATGCCATCGAGCATCTTTGAAGCCTCTTCATCGGTGATATTCATGACATATATCAACTCGCTCAAAAGGATTTTTCTAGCCTGGCCTAGCATTCTCTTCTCGCCAGTGGAAAGACCCTTTTCACGCTCACGGAGAGACAAATTGCGCACTACTTCCGCAACCTGGTATATATCTCCACTTGTTATCTTTTCACGATTCTTCTTGTATCGATGGTTCCAATTGGTGGGCATCTGGCTCTGCTTTTGATTCAGGACATCGAATACGGACTCTATTTCTGATTTTCCTATCACGGGCCTCAGCCCAATTTCCTCGGTGCATTCTTGGGAAACTGTTACCTTTAAGTCGCCGTTATACAGGCTCAACACAAAAAATGTTTTGCATTCCCCATCTATATCTCTCTCCTCAATCCTTTCCACGATTCCGGCACCGTGATGGGGATATACTACCTTGTCACCAACCTCGAACATCTTCTTGCATCTCCTTTCCCGACCGAGGCAAAGAGCAGCCGACATAGCCAGTCCGATTGAGATTTTGCCTTCCCCCAGGGCGCCATTGGTAACCCATGCGTTTTCCTAATATGGGTGAGCTAGATTCGGCCAAACCCGTGAAAGGGTTTCGCGTTGGAAGAGCTTGTGCATTCTCAGGTTCATACGTTCTTCCCCCTTTTTTGGAGAGGCAAAGGGAAACGCCTGGCCCACTACCTGCTCTGAAGATTTGTGAGCTATTTGTGGCTTTCTTGATGATTCGGCTCGTGATAGTTGTAAAGCCATCACTTCCCGGAACACCAAATTATCGTAACATAGAGGGCTTTCCTTTTGCAAGATTGCTGGCCGAAGCCAGTTTTCTTGACACTTTCAAGTAAGCGCAAATATAATCAAGAGAAAGAGGTGTTGGATGAGTGAGTTTTTCCAAAAGCCGAGTAGGTGAGTCGTGATGGGAAATCAAGCCGAAGATGTCTGCAAAGAATTCCAGAAAACGGTTTCTCTGTACCTCGTTCGCCACAGGAGCATACTTGATGTTATGACGAAGTACCAGGAGTCTTGCAGCAGGGTAAATCGCGCAATCGCGAAAGCGGTCACCACCTGCGGTTGCTTGAAGATAGATGCCGAAAAACAATCCCTCCCTCCCGATGCGACCCTCTTGGAGATGAGCCAATATGTGAATAGCCATCTGGAGGGGCGCATTTGCTCGAATTGCTCCGAGGTTCTCGAAGAAGAGATGGGCAAAGCACTCTTTTTCCTGACTGCGATGTGTGTTCTCACCGGCATGGATCTTGGTGAAATCATCAGGAAGGAAAATGACCGAATTGCCACGCTCGGTGTTTACAGCCTCACCTGACTAGTAGGATCCCCCAAAATCCCTGTTGAGGCTAGGGTGCTTTTTGAATTGCCCCGGCAGGGGGGCCGGCACAGCGCTTAAAGCTTGGCTTGCCCGCTCTTTGTGCCTGTTGCTACTACCTCTTTGTCTTTCCCTACGTTGAACACAAGCCTGCCGTCCTTTTCGTCAACTACTATGGTGTTACCGCTAGCAAACTCCTTGCGCAGAAGGGCGGAGGATATGGGGTTTTCAATCAGGCGAGTTATGGTCCTTCTCAGTGGACGCGCTCCGAGCGATGGATCGAAACCTTCCTTTACGAGCACTTCTTTCGCCGCGTTGGTAACTTCCATATCGATATCCTGTTCCTTCAACTGCTCGCATACTCTGGCCAGAAGAAGGTCGGCGATTTTCTTTGCGTCTTCATGCGTCAGGGCATGGAAGACAATTACGTCATCTATGCGATTGAGCAGCTCTGGACGGAATGTCCTCTTGAGTTCCGACATCACTTTTTCCTTTATCTCTTCATAAGGAGGAGGACCTTCACTCTCGGCTGATTTTCTGAAACCCGGCGATGTCTTGGTGTAGATTTCTTTTGTTCCCAGGTTGGAAGTCATTATTATGATGGTGTTTCTGAAGTCCACACTATGACCCTGGGCATCGGTGAGCCTTCCATCTTCAAGTATCTGAAGGAGTACATTAAAGACGTCGTAGTGGGCTTTTTCTATTTCATCTAGAAGCACCACCGAGAAGGGTTTTCTCCTCACAGCCTCCGTAAGCTGGCCACCTTCTTCGTGCCCTATGTAGCCAGGTGGTGATCCGACCAGGCGACTTACCGTATGCTTCTCCATGTACTCGGACATATCAATCTGCAGAAGGGCGTCCTCGGTTCCGAACAGAAATTCTGAAAGCGCTCTGGCAAGCTCGGTTTTTCCTACCCCTGATGGGCCAAGGAATATGAACGATCCGCCGGGTCTTCTGGGGTCTTTGAGGCCAGCCCTAGTGCGCCTTATAGCCTGTGAAATAGCTTGAACAGCTTCGTCCTGGCTGATAATCCGTTTGTGCAATTCTTCCTCCATGCGCAGAAGTTTCTCGCTTTCCTCTTCGGTAAGTTGATATACGGGAATACCTGTCCAGGCGGAAAGAATTTCATGAATGTGCTCCTCGGTTACCTTTAGCGACCCTATTTCCTCCGGGCTTTTCAAATCCCTCTCACTTCGAGCAACATCCAGAATAAGCTCTTGCTCTTTGTCTCGTAAAAGAGCCGCTTTTTCGAAATCCTGCTCCGAGATTGCTACCTGTTTTTCTTGTCGAGTCTTTCTGAGCTCGGCTTCGTTCAGGCGAGCCTCCTCGGAGATGGGTGTGGAATACATGCGCAACCTGCTTGCCGCCTCATCTATCAGATCAATTGCCTTGTCTGGCAAGTACCTGTCGGAAATGTAGCGTTTGGCTAGTCGGGAAGCCTCAACTATTGCCCCGTCGGTGATTTCTACTCCGTGATGCTCTTCATATCTCTCTCTAAGCCCCTTCAAAATTTCAATAGTGTGTTCTATCGTAGGTTCTTCAACCGGTATCGGCTGGAATCTCCTCTCGAGGGCAGCATCTCTTTCCAGGTGCTTTCGGTACTCATCCATTGTGGTTGCTCCTATTGTTTGCAACTCCCCCCTCGCTAGAGCTGGCTTCAATATGCTGGCGGCGTCTATTGCGCCTTCGGCGGCGCCGGCTCCAACGAGGTTGTGCAATTCATCTATAAACAAGATGACATTTCCTCGCTCTCTTATTTCTTTGATTACCTTTTTGAGCCTTTCCTCGAAGTCGCCTCTATATCTCGAGCCAGCGACCAGCGTGCCAAGGTCAAGGGTATAGAGTTGTTTTCCCTGGAGAAGATCAGGGACGTCATTTCTAACTATGGACTGGGCTAGGCCCTCTACGATTGCCGTTTTTCCAACGCCTGGTTCACCAACTAGAACCGGATTATTTTTCGTTCTGCGGGAGAGAACCTGCATGACTCTCTCGATTTCCTTTTCCCTCCCCACGACCGGGTCGAGTTTACCCTCCGCGGCGAGCTCGGTCAGGTTTCGACCAAACTGGTCTAGTAGGAATCCTCCCTGGGCTTCGTGTGCCGCGTACTCTTGAGAGGGTTGACTTTGGGGAATGCTTTTCAGGACCTGGTCTTTGAGTTTTTCGATATCTATGCCCATTTTAAGAAGAATCTTCGAGGCGACCCCCTCGGTTTCACGAATCAAGCCAAGCAGGATGTGTTCTGTTCCAATGTAGTTGTGACCAAGCTGGAGAGCTTCTCTGAGCGACAGTTCGAGAACCTTTTTCGCCTTTGGGGTGAATGGAATGTGTCCGGAAGGCCGGCTTGACCCTTTGCCAATCGTCTCTACAATTTGAGCTCGCACCGTCTCCAAATTCACGTGGTTTGCCTGGAGTGCGCGGGCAGCAATACCTTCTCCCTCGCGAATGAGCCCCAGGAGCAAGTGTTCGGTTCCGATATAATTGTGGTTGAGCTGCTTTGCCTCTTCCTGCGCTAGCACTACCACTCGTCTTGCGCTATCTGAAAATCTCTGAAACACGGTTTTACCTCCTCATGTTCCAGTTTCTATTTTATGCCTACGAATCTTGAATTTCACGCCTAGAGATCGAGAAGCCTCCTCACATGAATTGCCCTTTCCTCCTCTATAGCTTCCTCCGGGGAGCCACTTCCAACTCTCATCCGAAGGTGTTCGTTGGAAATTTCCACCTCCAGTTCAAGTATGTTGAAATCTCTTAGCGGTAAAATTTCCATCTCAACTCCCAGCTTAACCATTGACAGGAGCCCGAGTCCTTCCAGGAAGGATAAGCGCCTTGCTCTCTCGAGTATCCCAAAGGAGCGGTAGACGCGATCTGCCAGGTCAAGGGGGGAATCCAGCAGCATTACCTTTCTCGCGGTTTTTTCTTTCTCCATCAATCGGGAGACCATTTTCTTTGTGTAAGCGATGATGTTTCTCTCGGCTAACCCCAGTGTTCTTCGATTGGCTATCTGGAAGAGGTTTCCTGCTACTCCGGAGCCTTCTCCGAAAAGCCCTCTTACATAGATTCCAGCCTGCCCCAGGGCTGCCACGGTTCTTCCAATATCACCAGTAGCCACGAGTGCCGGGAGATGAACCATTGCCGAGACACGTAAGCCAGTACCCACATTTGTTGGACAGGAGGTAAGATAGCCGAGTTTGTCGTCAAATGAATATTGGATTTCACGTTCGAGTTCATCGTCAACCCCGTTGACTGCCTTCCACGCTTCTTCGAGCTGCATTCCCGGCATGATAGCGTGGATTCTTACATGGTCTTCTTCGTTCACGGTTATGCATCGGGAGTCCTCGTAACTCATTGCGAGTGCCCTTTTTGCTGGTCGTTCGCCAAAAGACGGACTTACGAGTTGTTCTTCCAACATGAATTTCAGCTCGTCTTTACGGAGTTCTTCCGCAAACCTGATGTCCCAGTCGCGGTTCTCCGCAAGCCTTCTTGAAACCGCTTCCAGCACCAAGCCTCTCGTGCGTTCCAGCTCCTCTTCGCTGGCAGCAGGAGGAAACGGCATGCCTTCGATGTTCCTTGCGAGCCGTGCTCTAGAGGAAAGAATGATAGGATATCCAGGACCCCTCTGACGGGCCCACCTTGAGGTTTTCTTTCTACCCTCGCTCTTCTTCACTTCTTTGCCTTTCCCTAGAATCGACCAACCTCTTTTTTAACCTCTTTATTTGGTCTCTCACCGTCGCGGCGGCTTCGTATTCTTCTTTTGCGACTCTTCTCTCGAGGTTGCTCTCGAGTTCGAGTAGTCTTCTTCTGAGTTTTGCTTCCCCGGAGGCATTTTTGGGAATTTTGCCCTTGTGCTCCAGGCTCCCCTGAAGTTCCTCTATCATTTCTATTAGTGACTCGCCAAAACTCTTGTAACAATGGGCGCATCCGAGAAATCCCAACTTCTCGAAATCACTGAATGTGGTATTGCATTTCTCACATGTAATAATCTGGGCAGGAAATATGCTTTCAGCGGCCTCTGGGTCAATCGTTGGGATACCTTGAATTTCTTGGAGCCCAGCAAAAATTTGGGGGAGAAAGTTCAGGAAAGCCACCATGCCGCTTTCTTCTTCCATCCTCTTTGCGCATTCCTCACAGAGGTGTACTTCGGATACTTCTGTCCCCGAAAT
>JAQURN010000064.1 GCA_028715585.1 Actinomycetota bacterium
TATTCTCTCCCTTCACTATGGCTTCATATACCTTGACTCTCCCAACAACATCATCGCTCTTGACGGTGAGAAGTTCCTGCAAAGCGTGGGCAGCCCCATACGCCTCCAGTGCCCAGACCTCCATTTCCCCAAATCTCTGGCCCCCAAACTGAGCCTTCCCTCCGAGGGGTTGCTGAGTCACAAGTGAATATGGACCTGTCGAGCGCGCATGAATCTTATCGTCCACCAGATGCACGAGTTTCATCATGTAGATATAACCAATGGTTATTTCCTTTGAGAATAGTTCTCCCGTCTGCCCGTCACGCAGCCTTGCCTTTCCGCTCACAGGAAGGCCGGCTTTCTTGAGAACGTCCGCTATATCGTCCTCTCTGGCACCATCAAATACAGGGGTGGTTACATGCGTTGGACCCTCTCCGTCAAACCCCTCGTGCGCGGCCCATCCAATATGAGTTTCCAAAATCTGGCCGACATTCATTCTCGAAGGCACCCCGAGAGGGTTAAGAATTATGTCAACAGGAGTTCCGTCCTCCAGGAAAGGCATATCCTCGATAGGGAGAATTCTCGCGATTACTCCTTTGTTTCCATGCCTCCCAGCGAGCTTGTCCCCCTCTTTTACTTTTCTGCGATCCGCCACATATACACGAACAAGCTGATTCACCCCTGGAGAAAGTTCGTCTCCCTTCTCTCTCGAAAAGGTTTTTACATCTATTACCTTTCCCGACTCTCCGTGAGGGGCTTTTAGGGAAGTATCCCTCACTTCGCGAGCCTTCTCGCCAAATATAGCTCTGAGGAGCTTCTCCTCCGCGGTGAGCTCGGTCTCGCCTTTTGGGGTTACCTTCCCAACCAGTACGTCTCCTCCCTTGACGTTAGCTCCGACATAAACAATCCCGTTTTCATCCAGGTCTCCCAGCGTCTCTTTGGGGACATTCGGAATATCGGCGGTTATCTCCTCGTCGCCCAGCTTTGTCGACCGTGCTTCTACCTCGTGTTCCTCAATGTGGATAGAAGTAAAGACATCATCTCTCACGCACCTTTCGCTTATGACTATCGCGTCCTCGAAGTTGTAGCCCTCCCACGGCATAAACGCTACAAGGATATTTTTCCCAAGGGAAAGCTCTCCGTGATCGGTGGATGGACCGTCAGCTATCACTTGTCCAGCCTCCACATTCTCCCCTTCGCTCACGATTGGCCTCTGGTTTACACATGTCCCCTGGTTGGAGCGTCCAAACTTTTCAAGTTTATATGTTTTCTTCTCCCCATCATTGCCTTTGATTTCGATTGTCCTTGAATCAACATAGCTGACTTTTCCATCGGAGTTTACGCTCACCACATCCCCATTATCCTTTGCCGCGCGGAACTCCATCCCGGTAGCCACAAGGGGGGCTTCGGGCGTAACAAGCGGAACCGCCTGACGTTGCATATTTGAGCCCATGAGAGCGCGGTTAGCATCATCGTGTTCGAGGAAAGGAATGAGAGCGGTCGCCACACTTACAATCTGGCTAGGGGAAACATCCATATAATCCACTTCTTTCGCGTTGACGGTCGCAACTTCCCTGCCTAACTTGGGAGCCGTGCACAGAACGCGTTCCTCCTTGAATCTTCCACTTTTAGTAAGGGGGGCATTGGCATGAGCGATTATGTATTTGTCTTCCTCGTCAGCGGTCAGGTATTCAATCTCATTGGTGACAACCCCATTTTTGACTTTTCGATAAGGGCTCATCAAAAAGCCAAACTCGTTAACTCGAGCATACGTGGCGAGATTTCCGATAAGGCCGATGTTTGGGCCCTCGGGAGTTTCTATCGGGCACATACGCCCATAGTGCGAAGGGTGGACATCCCTTACCTCGAAACCCGCTCTCTCTCGAGAAAGACCACCGGGACCGAGGGCGGATAGCCTTCTCTTATGCGTAAGCCCGGCAAGAGGGTTTGTCTGGTCCATAAACTGTGAAAGTTGACTCGAGCCAAAAAATTCCTGCACCGCGGCAACCAGAGGTCGGATATTTATAAGGGTTTGCGGGGTTATCGCTTCCGCTTCCTGGGTTGACATCCTCTCCTTGATAACCCTTTCCATGCGGGAAAACCCTACCCTTATCTGGTTCTGTATCAGTTCCCCAACTGTCCTTATCCTCCTATTCCCCAAGTGGTCTATGTCGTCGGTTTGGCCTCCACGACCCTCGGAGAGGTTTACCAGATAACGTATGGTTTCCAATATGTCCTCGCGTGTCAGCATGCCTACTTCGAGAGGAACATCGAGGTTAAGCTTTTTATTCACTTTGTATCTTCCAACTGGCGCGAGATCGTAGCGCCTCTCGTTGAAAAACAAGTTTTCAAGAAGCAATTTTGCGCTTTCGACGGTTGGTGGTTCGCCCGGTCTTTGCTTTCTGTAAATATCTACAAGGGCCTCTTCCACGCTTCTGGTAACGTCCTTCTCTAAAGTTGCCTCTATGCAAGGCGCCCCATCAAACAAACCTAAAATCTCCTCGTTGGTCGCGTAACCTAGGGCTCTAAGAAGAACAGTGACCAGCTGACGTCTTTTCCTGTCGATACGCACACCAATGGTGTCCTTCTTGTCCACATCAAACTCAAGCCAGGCACCCCTGGAAGGGATTATCTTCCCCGTGTAAAGTTCCTTGTCAGTCTCTTTGTCGATTTCCAGGCTGAAGTAGGCTCCTGGTGACCGAACTAGTTGACTTACCACTACTCGCTCGGTCCCGTTGAAAATGAATGTACCCTTCTCCGTCATCAAGGGCAGGTCTCCCATAAAAACAGACTGCTCTTTTATTCCATGCGTCTCCTTATTTACAAGGCGAACTTCTACATAGAGAGGAACCGAATAGGTAATACTTTTCTGTTTGCATTCCCCCACCGAGAAGGGAGGGTCACCAAAATAGTGGTCCCCGAACTCAACTGCCATGGTTCCAGTGAAGTCCTCGATAGGGGAAATATCACGAAACACGCCTTTGAGACCCTCGCCCATGAACCACTCATAGGATTCTCTCTGAACCGCTATCAGGTTGGGCACCGGTAAGATTTGCGGAATCCTCGCAAACGAAAAGCGCTTGCGTTCAGCACCTATTAGCGACAAAATTACCCCCTTGTTTCCTCAGAAAGGCTTGCAAAAAATCGACACCCAGAGACTCAAGTAAACCTCAAGTGGCAAAAACTACATGACCTATAATGATAGAATTTTTTACTAGCAATTGTCAACGAAAATTCGACTAAAATTTTACAGCAACCGTGAAGAGTTAAGAAAATGGAAGATTTTCAAGCAAAAACTACCAACGCCTTCCCTCGGTAAGGATTTATTAATGTTCAAGATAAAGAACCCGCCTTGCTCACTTGAGCTCGACAGTCGCACCAGCTTTCTCGAGCTGTTCCTTTATCTTTTCGGCTTCCTCTTTACTAACCCCTTCCTTGACCGGCTTAGGTGCCTCCTCGGCCAGTGCCTTTGCTTCTTTCAATCCCAGGTTTGTTATGGTTCGAATTTCCTTTATCACGGGAATCTTCTTCTCACCAACGGAGGTAAGAATAACATCAAACTGTTCCTTCTCCTCAGAGGCGGCTTCCGTTGTCTCCGCTGCCCCCCCTGAAACAGGGCCAGATACTACCTGGGGCTGCGCGCTGACACCAAATTCCTCCTCTGCAAGCTTAACAAATTGGGCAAGCTCCATGACCGTCCAAGACTTCATTGCCTCAAGAGCCTGCTCTGGGCTTAACTTCTCCGCCAAAATAATCACCTCTTTTTTCTCATCAATTCTCTCATTTGATTCCTATATCCACCCAGCTCTTCCCTTCGGGCAAGATCGCCTCCGTTTATGGTTCCCCTCAAGCGCCGCCTTGGTTTTCCTCTAGCTCTCGCTTCCGCGCCACAGCTGAAAGCGTGTAGATAAGTTTGCTGATTACCCTCTCGCCGATGCTTACCAGCGAGCCCACTGGCGAAGAAACGCTGCCAAGCATCTTTGCAATGAGGATATCGCGTGGAGGAAGACTCGCCAACCATTCTGCCTCTTTTTCATCGAAGAGCCTGCCGGAATACAGTCCGCCTAATAGCCTGAATTCTTTTCTCCCTTGAGAGAACTGCTTCAAAGCTTTAGCCACCGAAGAAGGGTCGTCGCCCGTCAAAACTAGGGCAACAGGTCCTTCTATGAGAGATGAAACCTTTTCCTTGTCCGTCCCTTCAAGCGCTATGCGCGCAAGACTGTTCTTTACAACGCGGAGCTCCGCCCCCAATGTCTTCAGCATCCTTCTGAGCTCATTCGACTCATACACTTTGATGCCCCTGTAGCAGAGTAAGAGGACGCCATCGGATTTCTCGAGACGCTTCTTTATCTTTTTTACTTCTTCCTTCTTCTCAGCTTTACGCATAGCTCCCCATTTCAAAAAAGGCCTCTTCCGAGGCCCCCTTTGCCTCGGCAGGCAATTTTAAGCAATTTGCGCCTGCTTTCTCAGGCTTTGACTAATTATTCAAAGCGGATGACTCCGCGTTTATCACAGATTTTTTATGCTCCAGCAGACACTCCCTCTGGGAGTTTCACCTTCGTTATCATGGGATCAACCTTTATCGGTGGACCCATTGTGCTAGAAAAAGTTATCGATTTGATATAGCGCCCCTTGACCGCGGCGGGCCTTGCCTTGATTATTTCATCGAGAACTGTCTGGTAATTTGCCAGTATATCCTCAACCGGAAAAGAGACCTTTCCCAGCACGAGATGGACATTCCCTTGCTTATCAACCCTGTACTCAATCTTGCCGGCTTTGGCTTCCCTTACCGCTCTACCTATATCGAAAGTAACCGTCCCGCTTTTGGGATTGGGCATGAGCCCTCTTGGCCCAAGAATCTTCCCCAGTTTTCCAACAATGCTCATCATGTCAGGAGTAGCAATGGCGACGTCGAAATCCAACCATCCCTCCTGTATCTTATCAGCCAGTTCTTTTCCGCCAACCCAGTCAGCCCCAGCCTCTCGTGCCTCCTCTTCCTTCTCCCCGGAAGCAAACGCGAGAACTTTAACTTCCTTACCCGTTCCCTTGGGAAGCATGACGCTGCCTCTCACCATCTGGTCCGCCCTCCTGGGATCCACCCCAAGCCTGAAGACTACCTCGAACGTCTCATCGAATTTCGCGTTGGCAAGTTCCTTCACCAATACGGCAGCCTCATATGGGTCATAGAAGCGATTTCTATCTATCTTCTTTAGCTTCTCCTGGTACTGGCGACTTCTACTTTTCAATCAAACTTTCCTTTTCTCCCTCTGCCGCTACCTCTAAGCCCATACTTCTCGCTGTTCCCTCTATAATTTTCTCTGCCTTTTCCAGGTCATCCGTGTTGAGGTCCACAAGCTTTAGCTTCGCAATTTCCCGTACTTTCTCTGGCGTAATAGTTCCACATTTCTTACGGTTCGGTTCCCCGCTTCCTTTCTCCAAAGCAGCTGCTTCAAGAAGCAATCTCGAGGTGGGTGGTGTTTTCGTGATGAAAGTAAAAGTTCTGTCTTCATATACAGTTATTTCAACCGGCACAATTTGGCCAAGCTTGTCCATGGTCTGGGCGTTATATTGCTTGCAGAATTCCATTATGTTGACCCCGTGCTGCCCAAGAGCAGGCCCAACGGGCGGAGCGGGATTTGCCTGTCCGGCGGGAATCTGAAGTTTTATAACCGTGGATACTTTTTTAGGCATCGCCTATTACCTCCATCTCAAAGCCTCACCACCTGCTCAAACGAGAGCTCCACTGGCGTTTCCCTGCCGAAAATCGAAAGAAGAACCTTGAGCTTATGCTGGTCAAGGCTCACCTCTCCCACTGTCCCGGTGAAATCGGCAAATGGCCCCTCGATAACCTTTACGCCATCACCCTCCGAGAATTCCACTGAGACTTTTGGCTTATCCGTTTCCTGCCTTGTTAGCACTCTGCTCACTTCTTCCTCTGGAATCGGGGTCGGCTTTGCGGGAGTCCCCACAAAACCGGTAACCCCAGGTGTATTCCTGACTACATACCAGGAATCGTCATCGAGCTTCATCTTAACAAGAAGGTACCCTGGCAGGAGCTTCTTCTCTACAAGCTGCTTTTTTCCAGCCTTGTATTCTAGGATGTTCTCGGAAGGCACCGCAATCTCGAATATCTTGTCTTTCATGTGCATCGAATCGATGCGGTGCTCCAATTTTTCCTTTACTTTATTTTCGTAGCCCGAATAGGTATGGACTACATACCATCTTACTTCATCGCCTTCAGGCATACTCCCTCCGTGAGAAACAACCTTCCGGAATTTTCAAAGCACTGCCGAGAAAACCCAAAAATGGATATATAAAAGAAAGTAAACCAAAAAAGATAAAACACTACGCTATTATCAAAGTCAAGAGCTTAGAAAATAAAAGATCTAGAAGGTACACAAAGCCCGCAGCCAGGCACACCGTTATCAGGACAACTAGAGTGTAATTGACAACCTCCTCCTTGCTTGGCCATATCACCTTCTTCATCTCGGCGCGTACCTCTCTCAAGAATTGCAGGATGCGCCCCGGCAGTTTCTTTTCTGCCTTCTTCTTGGCAGTAGCCTTCTTACTGCGCTCTACGGCCTTCTTTCTCTCCTCCTGACTTTTCGGTTTTCCCTGAAGCCTGCGAACTTGCCTATTTAGCATTCAGTATCTCCATCTAACACACAAACAACCTGGCAGGCCCGGAGGGACTCGAACCCCCAACCTCCGGTTTTGGAGACCGGTGCTCTGCCAGTTGAGCTACAGGCCTGCGGGACAAAACATATTCTCCCATCATTTCTGAATTCCCTCAACTACCGAGTTTCTTTGTGAAGAGTGTGTTTGCCACACCAAGGACAATACTTTTTGAGCTCCAGCCGGTCAGGGTCATTCGTTTTATTCTTCGTCGAAGTATAATTCCTACGCTTGCACTCAGTGCAAGCCATGGTAACTATGATACGCATCTCTCGTCATCCCATCACTTGTATATCTTTATAACCCTTCCGGCTCCAACCGTTCTTCCTCCCTCGCGGATGGCAAACTTCAAGCCTTCCTCCAGGGCAATGGGAGTTATTAGCTCCACGTCCATCTCGGTG
>JAQURN010000065.1 GCA_028715585.1 Actinomycetota bacterium
GCTTTCCTTCCCGCGGCTTGCCAGACCTCTTTCCCGTCCATGCGGGAATTCCATCCTATACAATAGTTCACTGTCCGACTAGGGAGCAAAAATGGATTTGGCTTCAGGCAAAAAGTGGCAAGCGAAGGCTGGTGATTTCTTCATCGTGGCATTAGCACTTGGGTTAGCTTTTGCCTCGATGGCAACCATTTCAAGCACAAAGAAGGAAGGCAACTACACCACCGCGGTAATCGAAGTAGCCGGAAGGGAGATAAAACAGGTGAAACTCGAGAAGGGCATGGGGAGAAAAAAAATCACCGTGGATGGCTTTCGTGGTCCCAGTGTCATCGAAGTCGAAGGACAAAAGGTGCGAATGCTCAAGAGCGCATGCCCAGACAAACTATGCGTCTCGATGGGGTGGATAGAATCCGAAGGAGAAACCATCGTTTGCCTTCCCAATCGCGTAGTCGTAAAGATTGTCGAAAGTCCAGGAGAGCGAAGAATTGACGCCGTAACGGAGTAGGTGATGTTTCTTGAAAACAAACCGTAGAGTAACCAGTCTTGCTTTGTTCGTCTCAGTCGGACTGGTCTTAAATATCATCGAAAACAGCTTCCCACCTCTTTTCCCGATTCCTGGCGCAAAGCTTGGGCTTGCCAACATCGCAACCGTGATGGCGCTCTACCTCTATGACTCAACCATGGCGTTGGAGGTCGCTATTATAAGAGGACTTCTCGGTGGAATCTTGAGGGGAAACGTCATGGGCTTAATTCTCAGCTTTTCAGCTGGACTCGTAAGCACCGCTTTTATGATTGGGGTCAAGGCTGCCGGAAAAAGACATGTGAGCATACTTGGCGTAAGCATTGCCGGCGCGGTAGTTCACAACATCGCGCAGATATCGGTTGCCTTTCTCCTTATCAGGGAGACGGCTCTGTTTTTATACACCCCTTACATGATACTGGTTGCAATCCCCACGGGGCTTTTCATCGGCTACGCGTCCAGGAAGACTTGCTCCTCCCTGGAGAACTTGACCCTCGCCAAAGGTTGAAAAATGAATTCGCCGCCCTCTAGAGGGAAAATAGAAATAGAAAACGTCTCATATGCTTACCCCCAAGAGGTAAAGCCAGCTCTATCCGATATCAATTTCACCTTTGAAGCCGGCGCTTTCTACTGCATCCTTGGAAAAAACGGCTCGGGGAAATCCACTCTTCTTCGATGTATTAACGCGCTAGTTATTCCCGACAAAGGCAAAATATCAATATGCGAATTCGATACCAGCGATGAAAAGACGATAACTCAGGCAAGAAAAAGCGTCTCCATGGTCTTTCAAAATCCCCAGACCCAACTTATAGCGCCGACTGTAGAGGAAGAAGTCGCCTTCGGCCCAGAGAACCTTGGGTTAGAAGCAAGAGAGATAGCCGAAAGGGTAGAAGAGGCTCTTCACCTTACGGGGACGAAGCACCTATCAAATCGACCCACCGAATGCCTTTCCTTGGGAGAGAAGCAACTAGTAGCGATGGCTGGGGTTCTGGCAATGAGACCGGCTTTCCTGCTGAGCGATGAATCCACCTCCATGCTGGATTCTGGCTCAAGGGCTCGTATACTCAACCTCTTCGCGAAATTGAGGGAATCTAGAATTGGAGTGGTTCACGTTACCCATTTCGTGGAGGAGGCAATAAAGGCGGACAAGGTTCTCATACTCGAGGAAGGTCGCCTTGTAAAATCAGGTAATCCACAAGAAACCCTCGGAAATCCCGAGGAAGTGGCGAAGTTCGGCATCGAACCACTGCCAGTGACTTTGATAGCCCGCGAACTGCAACTTCTAGGCTATTCGCTCGGCAACGCACCACTTCAACCGGACGACCTCATACTATGGACACTCTAATGCTAGCTCTACGCAACGTCACTTATAGCTATCCACTCCAAATTCAAAGAGAGCGCCCCGTGCTCGACGACATATCCCTCGAACTGCCGCCGGGAAAGGTGCTATGCGTCGCGGGAAACAATGGCTCGGGTAAATCCACCCTCGCCCAACTGTGCGCTGGCCTTCTCCTCCCCTCTTCCGGCTCGTTGGAATTAGAAGGAAGGCGAATTACCAGGAAAAGCGATTTTCTCGAGCTTAGGCGAAAGATGGGCATCCTCTTTCAATCACCTGAGGACCAACTTTTCGCCGAGAGCGTTTTCAAAGATGTCTCCTTCGGGCCAAAAAACCTCGGGCTGAAAGGGGACTCTCTCGAAAAAAGGGTCCGCAAGGCATGTGAAATGGTTGGTCTGCCGCTGAACCTATATGGGGGGAAATCGCCCTTTTCGCTTTCGGAGGGAGAGAAAAGAAGAGTCGCGCTTGCTGGGATTCTGGCTATGGAGCCCCAGATTCTTATTCTCGATGAGCCCTTCATAGGGCTCGACTTCGAGGGGCGCAAACTCCTGGAAAGCGCACTAGAGGCATTCATGCGGCAGGGCACTGCTTCCATCATCCTTTTCACACATGAGCTCGCGCATTGCTGGAAGCTGGCAACGGATTTCGCGTTCTTGTCGGGAGGGAAAATCGCCGCCTTTGAAAAAGGGGACATAAACCTCTTGAGAGATATGGATTTCTCTTCGCTCAGCATGAACCTGCCACAGTGGGCAGTTCTAGCGCGAAAACTGTCAAACATGGGAGCAAAAATAAACAATCCCGAAAGTCCGCGCGACCTTGCCCTTGCTCTAATTTCAATCAAGGAGAGCTCGGGTGGAAAATAGGAGAATTTCCGTCGGCAAATTCATGCCAGTAAAAAGTCTGCTTCACGATTTAGACCCCAGGCTGAAAATAGTCTCCGTGATAGCAGGGATGGTTTTCGCATTCATGTATTCTAAAGAGGTACAGATACTAGCCTTTCTTGCCTTCTTTCTCGTTTTGCTTATCCTGGCAAAAATGCCAGTCTTGCCCCTCCTCAAATCCATAAGAACCGTCTGGGTAATAATCCTTCTTACATTTCTCCTCCAGGCATTTCTCGCCCCAGGAGAAGTCCTGTGGCATTGGGGAGCCTTGAGCATTACCGACACGGGAATTACCAACGGGATAATTCTCTCAGGTAGAATCATAATTCTCGTTCTGCTACTTTCCATGCTTACAATGACAACCAGTCCAGTGGCACTGACCGACGCCCTGGAATCTATCGCGTTGCCACTCAGGAAAATTGGCGTCCAGACACGACACTTCACAACCGTAGTCAGAATCACGCTTATGTTCGTTCCCAATATGTTCGAAAAAAGCCAGAAGATTATCAGAGCTCAAACGGCGCGGGGGGCTGATTTCAAGTCGGCAAATATTGCGAGGAGAGCAAGAAACCTGCTTCCCATCCTAGTTCCACTTTTCGTAAAGCTCTTTAACGACGCCGATGAACTGGCAATTGCCATGTACTCCAGAGCCTACGACTGCGGAGCGCGCCGCACCAGACTTCACCCCCTGAAAATACGCGGAGGGGATGTGGCGTTCACGGCTCTCTTTATTGGGATAGCTACCATGATAAAGGTGTTCTTGTGAATCCCGTGGCTTCCATCGCGACAGGAACGTTCGGTGCGCATATCTACGGGATGGCTGGACTAGGCTCCTTCGCCTTGCGCCTCGAAGTCCACGCTGGCACAACTCTTACTATCACCTGGTTGGGGCATACCTCTATACACTTGCCGCACTGATTGCATTTTTCGTAATCTATACGGGCAAGATTGTCCACAACCTTGATTGCGTCCACCTCGCAAACTTTTTCGCACTTCTTGCAGCCGTTGCAGCAAACCTTGCAAACCCTTCTTGCCTTGGCTCCCTTCTCGATGTTTTTGCAAACCACAAGCACTTCCTGCTTTCGGGGGACAAGCTCTATAAGCCCTCTCGGGCATTTCTCCACGCAAAGGCCGCAACCGGTACATTTGTCTCTATCCACCCAGCGCCTTCTATCTTCATCGATGATTATCGCGTTTACGGGGCAAGCATCCTTGCAGGTTCCAAGGCCAAGGCAACCATATGGACATGCTTTGCCCCCCCCAGCAATCTTTACCGCCGCCAAACACGAGTCAATGCCGTGGTAGATAGCTTTTGGCACGGATTCGGCTAAGCCACCCTTACAGTGAACAAGCGCGATTTTCCTCTCGCGGACTCCCGCTTCCACCCCCATGATTTTAGCCACTTTTTCCGCCACGTCCCCCCCTCCAGAAAGGCAAGCGTCAACAGGAGCCTCCCCGGAGACAATCGCCTCCGCGGCACGCTCGCAATTGGGGTAACCGCATGCCCCACAATTGGAACCCCCCAATACCTCCAGCACCTCGTCCACTCTCGGGTCTGTTTCAACTTTGAATTTCGCGGCAGCAATCGCTAAAAGGCCCCCGAAAAGCAAACCGAGTCCCGAAAGGGCAATTGCCGCCTTCCATACAATAGACCATTCCAAATTAGGTCAACCCCCATTCCAAAAAGTGTCCGACGTGAAGACGTAAGATGTTCATCCCTATCCTTCAAAGCCCAAGAAGGGTGGAAAAACCCATGAACGCAAGTGATAGAAGCGCCGCGCAGATGAAAGCAATAGGCGCCCCCCTGAAAGCATGAGGTATGGGGCTCGTCTCGAGCCTTTCTCTTATGCAGGCGAAGATAACTATTACCAGCCCAAACCCTATAGCGACGCCGATGGTATAAACAAGCGCTTCGGGGAATGTAAAGTTATAAGGAACATTGAGTTTCAAGAAACCTGGCTTCACTGCCTCGGTGGCAGCTGCAAGCACGGCGCAATTCGTTGTAATCAGAGGAAGGTAAATTCCCATCGCCCTGTAGAGAGGAGGGCTTACTTTCTTGAGAACCACTTCCACGAACTGCACAAGGGACGCGATTATCAAAATGAAAGTTGGAATATACAAAAACTCGCCAACTCCAAGCGGCTCGAGAATGTAATTCCAAGCCACCCAGCAGACAGTTGTCGCCATCGTCATCACAAAAAGCACTGACATCGCCATCCCGATTGAAGTCTCTACGCTTGTGGAGACACCAAAGAAGGGGCAAAGAGCGATGAATCTTACAAGCAAAATGTTGTAAACAATCAGTGCCCCGATAAAAATAAGAAAATACCTGTATGCCTCACTCATTTCTTTTTCCTCATTTCATGCCGATTTAGAAGCGCAAGAAGAAACCCAAAGGTCAAAAATGCTCCGGGAAACATAATAAGAATGAGCGGTGGATTATAAGAGCCAAGGCTTATGAGCGTTTTATCGAAAATAACAATCTTTCCGGTTCCAAAGAGCTCACGGATTACGCCCATGATGAGAAGAACCATGGTATATCCCACACCCAGCCCCAACCCATCCATCACCGCAAAAGATACGCGATTTTTCGAAGCGAAACTCTCCGCCCTGGCAAGTATTATGCAGTTCACTACTATCAAGGGTATCCACACACCAAGCCTCTCGTAAACCGCTGGAAAGTATGCTCTCATGGAAAGGTCCACAATTGTCACAAATGAGGCGATTACCACTATAAAAACAGGTATCCTTATCTCGCGAGGAATCTGCTTGCGAATAGAAGATATTATGACGTTGGAACACGTCAGGACAAACGTAACAGCAAGACCCATAAAGATGCCATTTTCAACCCTAGTAGAGACCGCAAGAGCGGAACAAAGGCCAACCATCAGCTTCAAAAGAGGGTTCTGCTCTATGAGTCCTTTTTTGAATTCTTGCCACAGGGTTCTCTCACTCAACTGGGAGACCTCCCCGATATGACCTTATCAAAAACTTTCATTGCCTTTCTTACGCCTTCCGCTACTCCGGTGCTAGAAATCGTGGCTCCAGTTACCGCTTTTATTTCACCATCTAGCTTTATCTCGGATGTTTCTCCCTTTCCCACGAATTGACGGAGAAATTCCTCGTTCTGGATATTCGAGCCCAACCCCGGGGTCTCACTTTGAGAAATTATGGAGACGCCCTGAATCACACCGGCATTATCAATCCCCACCCCCATGCGAATTTGCCCTCCGTAACCCTTGGAAGCCAAGAGAATCACGTAACCAACCGGCGAGCTGAAGACCTTTTCCACGGAAGGTTCTAACTTTGCAGCTTTCTTCTCTAATTCTCTTTCTTCTTTCAAGTCCGCGGCACTCTTCAGAGCCGGCAGGGAGTCCATAGAGGCTTGTTTTTCTTCGGCTTCCTTCTGCGTTGCTATGCGATCCTTTGTAGCAACATATGTAAGCCCAAGGCAAATTGCCGCGGCGAGACCCACCACCATCAAGCGAAAAGCAAGGTTCGCTGCCATGGAAAGCAAGCTTTTTTCATTTTCTCCGTTTTCTCTAGCCGTCAAGACTCTCTCGCTTTCTTCACAAATCCAAACGGCTTTGGTCTTAGATAACGGTCAATCAAAGGAGTGAGACCGTTCATCAAAAGGATGGAAAACATCACGCCCTCCGGCAAGTTGGAGTAAAAACGTAGAATAACTGTTACCAAGCCACACCCAATTGCGAAAACCACCTTCCCCCAAGGGGTCATGGGATTGGTCACATAATCGGTAGCCATGAAGCAGGCGCCAAGAAGAAGCCCCCCGCTCAACGCAGCAAAGATTGGGTCGGAGCCCAGTGCCCAGGACAGGCCCATCACGGTTCCCACATAGCAAACAGGAATACGCCAGTCAATGATTCCATTCGCGAGAAGTATCGCGAGGCCAACGAGAATCAGCACCGCGGAAGTTTCCCCGATGCATCCCCATGGATTTCCAAATAGTAAAGGCTTGTAATATTTTGAAGCCTCGATTGCAATTTCGCCCTCTCGAGCCTGTGCCATCGCGGCGAGGGGAGTAGCGCTGGTAATTGCGCTTATCTCCCTTATAGCTTGGGTGTTGACTGTTGCCGCAAGCGGCTTTTTCAAGTAGGAAGTCGTCATGTAGCCGGACCAGGAAACAAATAGAATCGCACGCCCCACAAGGGCAGGATTAAAGATGTTGTGCCCCAATCCCCCAAAAACTTCTTTGCCCAAAGCAATTGCAACAGCTCCCCCTATATGTGGCATCCAGAACGGAAGCTTGGGGGGCAGGGTGAGCGCGAGCAGCAACCCGGTAACAACCGCGCTCAAAT
>JAQURN010000066.1 GCA_028715585.1 Actinomycetota bacterium
GGATGTTTCTTTGGATCAGGTAGTTTGGAGGGTGGGAGATTTATGAAACACCAAGACCTGATTTCGATAATTGGAACCGGTAAAGTAGGGACCGCGGTAGCAAAGGTGCTCCTCGAGAGAGGATACAAGATTTCTAGCCTTTACGATGTTGATGGCGAAGCCCTCGATAGCGCGGTGTCGATAACCGGCGCGCTTCCAGCGAGGGGCTTGAAGGAGACGGTAGAGGGCGCGGAGGTGGTTATCATCACCACTCCCGATGGGGAAATCGAGGGGGTGTGTCGGAGGATTTCAGAGGAATGCGCACATGAGAGCCTTGCCTCGAGGAAATTCATCCATATGAGCGGAGCTTTGTCCATAAGGGTGTTGGACGCCGTAAGAAGTCTTGGGGCGCAGGTATTTTGTGTGCATCCGATTCAAACTTTCGCGGACTGGGAAAGTGCCGCTCGTTCTATACCTGGCTCCACCTTTGGAGTTACTTGCGACGAGGAAGGATGGGAATGGGCGAAAAATTTTGTGTCTCGTTTTGGTGGGTGCGCTGAAAGAGTAAGCGATGAAGACAAGGTCAAGTATCATCTTGCTTGCGTCTTTGCGTGCAACCTTCCTGTGATTCTTTTTCATGTGGCGGAGTGTTTGTTCGAAGAGGTAGGGCTTCCCATTGCCGATCGTAAGTCCCTCTACATGCCGATGGTTAAGACAACCCTCGATAACGTGGAGGGGATGGGTACTGCCGCTGCTCTCACGGGTCCACTTCGAAGGGGCGATGTAGAGACGGTTGGAGTTCATCTTCGCGAGCTCGAGAATCACAGCGAGGAAGTTCTTGCCATCTACCGCTCGATATCGCTAGAGGGTTTGAAGATGCTTGAGCTCGAAGGCGAACTCAACGAGGGCTTGATTGAGAGAATGCGCTTGGAATTGAGTGGATGAGGTCGGGCTGATAATTCTTTTGGGAGTGGTGAGGTTTGCGCGTCATCGAGAGCGTAGAGGAAATAAGAAAAATCGTCGAGGAGGAAAAAGCGAGGGGGAAAATCGTTGGCCTCGTGCCAACGATGGGCTTTTTCCACCAGGGCCATCTCGAGCTCATGAAGAAGGCAAGAGAAGAGTGCGATGTAGTGGTGGTCTCGCTCTTTGTAAATCCTACCCAGTTTGGTCCTGGTGAAGATTACGCGGATTACCCTCGAGATTTCTCGAGAGATTCTTCTCTCGCGCAAAAGGAGGGAGTCGATTACCTTTTTCACCCTTCCGTGGAGGAAATGTACCCTCCTCATTTTTCGACTCACGTCGAGGTAGAAGGACTTTCGCGGATAATGTGTGGAGTTCAAAGACCCACCCATTTCCGAGGAGTAACAACGGTGGTGGCAAAGCTCTTCAACATTATCCCTGCTCAGGTTGCTTATTTTGGGCAGAAAGATGCCCAACAGCTTGCTGTGGTCAGAAGGATGGCACGGGATTTGAATTTTCCCATAGAGGTTCGGGCTGTTCCAACTCTACGGGAAGAAGATGGTCTTGCCATGAGCAGCAGAAACGCCTATCTTGCCCCTAACGAGAGGAAAGCAGCCGCTTTTCTTTTCAAGGCGCTAAAGGAAGCAGAGAGATTGATTGAGTCGGGCGAGCGAAGTGCCGAGGTGATAAAACGCTCGATGGAATCGGTGATAGGGCAAGAATCGCTTGTCAATCTTGAGTATATCGAGATTTGTGGTAATATAAATCTCGAACCACTCCAGGATTTGAGCGGCGAAGTGTTAGTTGCAATTGCGTGCCGAGTAGGGAAGGCGAGACTCATAGACAATCTGGTCTTTCATTTGTGATTCGGTGGAAAAGGGGAGAGGTTGGAAAGTCGAACTTATAGATTTTTGCTCAAGAGCAAGATTCATAGGGCGACGGTAACGGCAGCCGAGATAGAGTACATTGGCAGCATTACAATCGACAAGGACCTGATGCAGCTTGGCGATATTTTGCCATATGAGCAGGTGCACGTGTGGGACATGACCAATGGCAATCGCCTTACCACTTATGCTATAGAGGGTGAAGCCGGTTCGGGTCAGGTTTGCATGAACGGCGCCGCCGCTCGGTTGGTTGGGGAAGGCGACAAGGTCATCATAGCTTCGTTTGTATCCATTCCCTCCGAAAAGGCCCTTGCTTTTCGTCCAAGGATTGTCTTTGTTGACGAAAAAAACAAGCCTGTCAAGGTGGACGACTTTTTTGCCTTTCAGGATAACTGCTAGCTCACCAGCTTTTTACCCGCCTTTCCCTGGACGCAAAGCCGATGGGACGTGTTTCTTCATGAGAACAAATGTCGATACCGAGGTTGCCGAAGAGGAGATTCTCGAGTCAACCGAGCTTTCTGAGGAAATCCTTGAGCTGAAGCGCGACCGCGAAGCGATAATTCTTGCCCACAACTACCAGCCGCCTGAAATTCAAGACATCGCGGATTTTACAGGAGATTCTCTAGAGCTCGCCAGAGAAGCTTCTTGCGCGGAATGCGAGGTCATCGTTTTCTGCGGCGTATATTTCATGGCTGAGACGGCGTATATCCTGAGCCCTGAAAAAAAAGTTCTTCTCCCGGAAATCAATGCTGGCTGCCCACTGGCGGACATGGCTACAGCCCAGGGTGTCCAGGAGCTGAAAGCAATACATCCGGGGGCAGAAGTGGTAACTTACGTCAATTCGTCTGCCGAGGTAAAAGCAATCAGTGATTGCTGTTGCACATCGGCAAACGCGTTGAATGTTGTTAGCGCGGTGGAGTCGGACACCGTGATTTTCACGCCCGATAGGAACCTTGCCGATTATGTGGCGCATAAGGTGGACAAGAGGATTATCCCCTGGGATGGATATTGCGAGACACATGATTCGATAAGGAAAGAGAATATCGCTCAGGCTCTGGATGAACACCCCGGTGCCTTGGTGATTGCGCACCCCGAATGCAGACGCGAAGTCCTGGAAATGGCTGATTGCATAACCAGCACTTCTGGAATGATAGAGGTGGCAAGGAAATCTTCTTCTTCCGAGTTCATCGTGGCGACCGAGTGCGGTATGTTATACCCCCTAAATAACGCCCTTCCTGAAAAGAAGTTCTATTCGCCTGCTGTCGAACCTATTTGCCCGAGCATGAAGATGACGACATTGCTAAAGGTCATTCGGGCCCTGGAGACCCTGCGACCGCGAGTGACCGTTCCAGAGGAAATCAGAGTCCGGGCCCTTAGGGCGGTTGAAAGGATGGTCTCGATTGGATGATTCCACGTTACATTGCCCCCTTTGATACGGAACACCTTCCTTCACTTGAATGCGATTGTCTGGTCATTGGCAGCGGGGTGGCTGGATTTTCCGCGGCTCACAAACTATCGGCCTTCAGTCAAGTTCTTCTCGTCACCAAGTCAGATTTAGAAGCCTCCAGCACCGCTTGCGCTCAGGGAGGAATAGCTTGCGTTCTTGATGAGCACGACTCCAAGGAAGCCCACCTAAAGGACACCCTTGTGTCGGGGTGCGGCATTTCGGATTATCGAGCTGTGGAAGTCATGGTGGAGGAGGCTCCGGACAGGGTGAGGGAACTTCTTGAGAACTACAATGCCAACTTCGACACTACCGATGGCAGACTCGACCTGGCTTTAGAGGGAGGGCATTCCCGCCCAAGGATTGTTCATGCCAAAGGGGACGCAACCGGACTGGAAGTCGAGCGCGCTCTTGGAAAAGCTCTTTCTCATAATCCTAAAGTGAAGATTATGGAGTACACGTTCCTCGTAGACCTCTTGGTTGAAGATAGGGCATGCTTTGGAGCCATTATCGCTGACAGGCTCCGGAAAGCACTCCTTGTCGTTTGGTCAAAGTGTGTAGTTTTAGCTTCTGGAGGGAGTGGACAACTTTATCTTGTGACTACGAACCCTTCGGTCTCGACTGGCGACGGAGTCTCGGCGTCATTCCGCGCCGGTGCCCGCGTAAGCGATGTGGAATTCGTCCAATTCCACCCAACCGCGCTTCACATTCCCGAAGAGCCAAAATTTTTGATTAGTGAAGCAATGAGGGGGGAGGGAGCGTTTTTAGTCGATGGGGAGGGAAACAGGATAATGGAGGGATTCCATCCCCTGGGAGAGCTTGCGCCTAGAGATGTAGTGGTGAGGCGAATGGTTGAGGTGATGAAGGCAGAAAATGTAAACCACCTCTACCTGGATGTGCGTCATATCGGTGCCGAAAGGTTGAAGAAAAGGTTTCCCAATATCTACAACCACTGCCTGGAAGCGGGTATTGATATAACAAAAATGAGAATACCTGTTTCTCCGGCTGCGCACTATATGAGTGGGGGTGTGGTGACGGACATATGGGGAAAGACCGATATCGAGGGTCTTTATGCCTGCGGCGAAGTTGCGTGTACCGGCGTTCATGGTGCGAACCGGCTGGCTTCGAATTCACTTCTTGAGGGGCTTGTATTTGCCCATAGACTGGCTATTAGGGTTCGAGAAAGTGGGGAAATTAATTTACCAACAACAAAGCGCAGATTCTCCGCCTTGCTAGAAAGTGAGGAACCGAAAATGAAAAGCGAGCTTCTGCGTGGGAACCTGAGAGAGGTGATGTTCGATTCGGTTGGGATGGTCAGGCACGAGAAGGGACTCCGTGAGGCGCTCGATTTTATAGTGGACAACATGGATGTACTCCGGGCAGAATATAAGGACATTCGGAGCATGGAACTCAAGAACATGCTCATTCTTGGTTATCTGGTGGCGAGGGCGGCGCGAATGAGAACCGAAAGCAGGGGTTCACATTTGCGGAAAGATTATCCTGAACAGGATGACTGGAATTGGAGAAAGCATATTGATGCTTATTATCGGGATGAGGAAGCAGTTCTAGGGACAAGGTTGTTGACTGAGAAAAGTGCTTGAGACAAGAAGTGCGTGGGAGTTTGTGATGGTACGCGATATTAGGCTAGAGGCGGAAGAGATAGTGAGGATTGCGCTGTTGGAGGATTTGGGGACGGAGGGTGACGTCACTACCAGGGCTGTGTTGGAAGAAGGGGCAACGGGAAAGGGCACGGTGGTAGCAAGGGAGGATTGCACGGTTGCCGGGCAACCTGTAGCTCAGGCCGTTTTTAGCGTTTCTGGAGGAAAGGCAAGCTATACGCCATTCGTAAACGATGGAGAGAAAGCCGCCGCCGGCACGGCATTGGGTGTCGTGGAGGGAGATTTAGCATCTATTCTTTCTTGTGAGAGGACGATGCTTAATTTCTTGTCGCACATGAGTGGAATCGCGACTCTGACATCGAAATTCGCCCGCCTTGCGGCACGTTATGGGGTAGAGGTGATGGACACCAGGAAAACAACCCCCGGGCTGAGGTTGCTCGAAAAGTATGCTGTTGCGATTGCAGGTGGGAAGAACCACAGGTTTGGCCTTTTCGATGGTGTGATAATAAAAGATAATCACATCGCGGCGGTGGGGGGCATTGATATCGCGATTCGCAGGGCAAGGGATTTTCTTGGCACGAGGTTTCCAATAGAAGTGGAAGCTTCGACCCTTTCCGAGGTGCGAGTCGCCCTGGAGAATGGCGCGGATATTATAATGCTTGATAATATGAATCCCAGTGAAGTAGAAAAGGCAGTCCAATTCATTGGGAAAAGGGCAAGGGTTGAGGTGTCAGGTGGAGTCAATTTGGAGAACTTTTCTTCATATCTTGGCCTAGGCATCGACGCGATATCTCTTGGATTGCTAACTCACTCCGCGCCGGCAGTTGATATCTCTCTTGATATCTTTTTCTGAAAGTGGGCGGGTTTGGCTCTAGAGAAAAAAGAGAAGCAAAGTTAAATGTTTATGGGAATAGATGTTGGAAATACCCTTACGGCTGTGGGTATTTTCGCTGAGGAAGGTCTCGAGAACCACTGGTGTATCTCTACGAAGATGGAGAGAACCGCGGAGGAAATCGCGCTCATTCTCGGCGGGTTCATGTCTTTCTCTGGGCTTGATTTGAGAAAGGTAAATGGCCTAATCATATCCTCTGTGGTTCCCGAGATGACTACTGCGCTTGCGCGTATGGGGAGGGAAGTATTGAACCTCGACCCCATATTGGTGGATAGTCGTACGGATATTGGAATACCAATTCTCTATGAAGAACCCAAGCAGGTCGGAGCCGATCGCCTCGTGAACGCGGTTGCCGTGGTGAACAAGTACCGCGTTCCAGCAGTGGTTGTGGACTTTGGAACCGCGACTACCCTCGATGCCATAAGCGAAGAAGGAGGATATCTAGGAGGCACAATTACCCCAGGTGTGGAGATTTCCGCTGATGCGCTTTTCCACCATGCCGCGAGACTTCCAAGGGTTGAAATCAAGGCTCCCCAAAGGGCAATAGGCAGGGACACCGTGGAATCCATACAGGCTGGCTTGGTATTTGGCACTGCCGGAGAGGTAGATAGATTGGTGGAGCTTTTCAAAGAAGAGCTTGGGGGAGATCCTATTGTGATAGCGACCGGTGGGCTTGCCCCCAGCGTGGTTCCTAATTGCAGGACAGTGGACGTGCATGATCCACTTTTGACACTTGAGGGACTAGAGATAATATATAGGAGAGTCAAGGGAGGAGATGTGGAGAGGTGGGAACAGAAAAGGAGGGGTTAAGATGGCGGTATTCAAGGACGCGGATCAAGTATATGAGCTCATAGGAGGCCTATTTGAGAGATTAAGGGGAAACAAGGAAATTGCCGAAAAGTTTGCTTCCAGCGGTCTTGTCATCCGCTTTGTCTACTCTGATCCGGATTGCGAGATTTGGCTCGATGCCTCCACAAAAGACCCGAACGATGTAAAAATAGTGAAGGGTCCGGCGGAAGGAATTACGGCCGAGGTTGAGATGTCTATGAAGGCGGAGGTTGCTCACCAGTTCTGGCTTGGCAATTTGAACCTGATGGTTGCCCTCACCAGGAAGCAGATTGTGGCAAAGGGCCCGATTAGAAAGATAATGCAACTTCTCCCTGTACTGAAGCCGGCTTATGAGATATACAGGAATATGCTTCACGAGAGAGGACTCGATGAGCTCATAAGCTCAAAATA
>JAQURN010000067.1 GCA_028715585.1 Actinomycetota bacterium
GCCCACCATTCCCATCCGTTAACATTTAAGTTAGCAACCGCGTTGTCCCAGGCGTTACCCATTTTCCAGCCATTGCTTGCGAGTGCTATCCAGAATCCGTATTCGTAGAAATAAACCGGGTTGCAGGCGCTAATACTCGCCACGCCAACAAAGGACGTGCGGCTACCATAACCTTGGGCAATCGGAGGAATCCCCAAGGTTCTTGGCCATTCTGCTTGATTATTCATTTGAAAGCAGGGCCATAACTCAACAAATGGTATTTTATGGTTACGATATTGGTTGCATAGGTAGCAGGAGATAATTTCGCCGGACTGACTTTCAAACCATGGATTGGGATAATTTATGTTCCCATGCGCCATAACTCGCCATAACCTTGCATTCGTATTTCTAAGGGTGCCATTCAGCACATTATTCCAGGTGAAGTCGTCTCTCCAGTAATACGTGGTCGAGTAGTAAAGTTTTTGGGCATACGTATTGACGAGCCAACCCGTTTGAGAAGCAGGATGAGTTAAATGCTCCCAGTCATAATCATAGATCACGTATTGCTTCATTTGCCCAGATGAGAAGGCAGGGCTTAGAGGAATCATCGTTATTGCAAACACCAACAGAAAGATGGGAATTCGCCTCAAGAATGAACTTCTGTTGCCTACATGAGGGTGCCCCTTCACGGGTATCCCCTCCTCTTAAGCCCTTAAGTATGGCTTTATGTCAGGGCAAAGCTATAGCGGACACTCTCTATGAGAGGGACCACCAAAGAATTCGCGAAATTGCTCTTTCTGCTTTGCCTGACTTCAAGAAGTGTTACTCGATATACATGGACTCGGCAACCTTTATGAGTTGCTTTTCTGTAAAGCCAAGCTTCTCCAAGTGAACCAAGTATTATCGAGAGGGTAATACGGGGTACTTTTTCATGAAGTCACATCCGGTGCGCTGGGGTTCATGCCAGCCCGTGTTCGAGGAGGAAGGCTTTTTCTTCCAATATCTTGCTCGTCGGCCCCTCCGCGACTATCTTCCCTTTGTCCATGACGGCAATGCGGTTGCAGACTTCCTCATTTAACGAGATATCGTGCGAAACAATTACCTTTGTGACGTCCAGGGATTTCACGAGATTGATGAACTCCCGTCTTCCTTGGGGGTCTAGATTCGCCACTGGCTCATCGAGCACAAGGATTTCTGGCTCCATGGAAAGGACAGTCGCAAGGGCTACTCTTTTCTTTTCGCCAAAACTCATGTGGTGGGGCGACCTGTCCTCGCTCCCTTCCATCCCCACCCATGCGAGCGAGCGCCCTACTGCCCACTCTACCACGTCTGGAGCCAGACCCATGTTGAGGGGTCCGAACGCCACATCTTCCCTCACAGTGGGACAGAAAAGCTGGTCATCTGGGTCCTGGAATACGAACCCCACCTTTCTCCTTATCTCTTTCAGGTTCTTCTTGTTGATTGGGAGCCCCATGATTTCCACTTCCCCTTCTCCCTGAAGTATGCCATTTAGGTGCAGAGCCAGGGTAGATTTTCCAGCGCCGTTTGGCCCCATTATTCCAAGGGATTCACCCTTCCGAACTGTAAGAAATACGCCTCTGAGCGCGGGGGTCCCATCTGGATACGTGAAGTTGAGGTTGGATACCCTTATGGCAATTTTTGAGTCCATGGGAGTTACTTCCAAATCGTCACCAACCTCCCGGCAAGCGCGCACCCAAGCGTGAGTGCCGTAAAAGCACAATCCCGCAGGCGCATCGAGCTCTCCTTCCCACCAGGAAAACTTCCCTCGAAACCCCTCGCGCACATCGCCTGATACACTCTCTCGCTGCGCTCTTGGCTCCTCAAGAAGAGTGACGCAATAACATTACCGATTGCCTTCGATTGCCAGAGCCACCTGCCGCGATAGTTCCTCGCCTCAATCGCTCGCTTCATCCGCTGAGCCTCATCAACTATCAAAAATAGGTAGCGATACATGAAAGACGCAATTTGTGTAAAGAAACTAGGGACATGAAGTCTCTCAAAGGCGTGCATGAGATGGGGAAATGGGGTGGTAGAAGAGAGAAGCACCATGCTTGACACCGCAAGCATTGATTTCGCGGTGACATTCCATAGAGACAAAAGCCCTTCCTTGGATACCGCTAGCGGTCCAAGGTGGTAGATTGCCTCTCCGCCAGCTGTGAAGGGGAGAAATATAGCAACCACTATTACGAAGGGGACAACGATGAGCATCCGTTTGAGGATGAATGTGAAAGGAAGACGGGAAGCTACCGCGACAGCTCCAAGAAAGCAGGCATATATGGCGAATGCCCACCACTCCTCAGGGGGGGTAGTGACGATAATCACCACCAACCCCAGAAAGGCAACTGCCTTCGCTCTGGAGTCCAGGGCGTGAACAGGGCTTTCTATGCGGCTGTATTTGTCTATGAAGTCGTGTTTCAGAGCTCAAGCTCCTCTCTCAATTCTTCGATATATCGGAGTTGGCTCTTTTCCTTTTCCCAATAGAGAAGACAAGGAATCCCAGCCCAACCATCACCGCGGCGGTAAGGAGCACTCCAATGAATCCCGAAAGGCCAGTCGCTGCCCTTGTTCCCACCTCCCCACCATAATCGGGAATTGGGGAGTGCTTCCATGAAGGCTCTGTCTCTTCCGCCTTCTCGAGAAACTGCTTTTCCTCTGCCACTTTCTCCAAGCCATCTGGGCTAGAAGATGCCCAGGGAGAAACAAATGTGGCGAGGATAATCGCGGCAAGCATTGCAATGCCAAGAAATATCCAAAGGCTTTTTTTCTTCAAATCACTACCAGGGGATTTCATGAGCTCACCTCCCCAACAGAGGACTCCATTATTTTCCGCGAACCCTCATAAAAATCAACGAGGTCGGGGCGCGTCTGAATGACAACCGAGACCACAATGGTAGCAATGAGGGCTTCGCCAATGCCTATGATGGAGTGGACTCCCACCATGGCGGGAAGGACGACATTCAATGGTATCGTTCCGGATATCGCAAGCTCAAACGAGCAGGCAATCGAGGCAAGGAATACCGAGAGCCAAGAAAAGACGGGTACCGCCACAAGGACCGCTCCCCTCTCTCCAAGCCTCTTAGAGAGAACCTTCTTCGCGACCGACATGAGGAAGTAGCAAAGAATGCCACCGACCACAGCCATGTTGAAAATGTTCGCGCCCAGGGCGGTAAGCCCACCATCAGCGAAGAAGAGGCATTGGACAGCCAAAACAACCACCATAATGAGAAACCCTGGCCAGGCTCCAGCCAAAGTCATAGCAAGGATGGCTCCAAGAAAGTGGCCGCTTGTGCCGCCAGCCACGGGAAAATTGAGCATCTGAGCGGCAAATATGAAAGCCGCGGTAATCCCGATGAGAGGGATGGTTTTTTCGCTCAACTTCTTCTTCGCGGCGTAGAGGGCATAGCCAGTGAAGCCCGCACTTGCGCCCCATGCCGTGCCCCAGGTCTTGGCGTCGAGAAATCCATCAGGAATATGCATCAAAACACCTCCTTGACCGCTTGAAGTCTTGGGTCACGGCGCCTCTGCCAAATTGCCACTAAAAACAAAAAGCCACGAGGCAACAGCTTCATGCTGAAACTGGCGCCTTCATGGCCCTTCAAGACTTCGATTCTAGCTCTTATGAGACCTACATGGTCCCGCTAAGTTAGGCTCTTTATACTACAAGGGAAATTCAATTGCAACCGAACTGATTTAATGCACCCCGAAGCATTTCAATAACCGAGCATCTTTCACTGGCTGAGGAATATCTCGTGCTCAAGCAGGTCAACTTTGTCAATCTTCGCGCTTACAAGTTTCTGCTCCCCGAATAGGTCTGTGAGTAAAACTTTAGTGCCTTCCGGTCGGAGAGTTACGACGTTTTCCATAATTTTCTCTTTTTTCTCACCCTTTACTACAAATACCTGGGCTTCACACATCCTTTACCTCCTTGGTCTCAGCAAAAAGCCCGTAGTGTTCTTTGACGATTGATACTGCCTCCTTTATCAGCGCTTGAAGCGGCTTTCTCGAGACGCCTAGAACCTCCAGCGGAGGGTTCGATATAGGAAGCAATATTTTCCTGCCGGGAGCGGAAGCAATGGCGGTGGCGATTCGTGGCGTCACTTCTCCCATCATCGAGTTCGGAACCACGATGGAAAGTGAACCCATGATTATTTCCGCCTCTCCGATAGAACAGGCTATAGCATTCTCGCCGGTTGCTCCTTTGCTCGCTTTTGCCTTCATCATCTTTCCGGTCGCGATTGCGTTGGTTCCCAGGGCTATTATTACAGCTTCCTCTGGAAGCTCTTTCCTCAGCTCTAGGACTATTTGGCTCCCAATGCTTCCACCCATTCCGTCAACCGCGGCAATAATCAAAGCCTCTCTCCTTTGTATGCCTCCCTGGCTCCGATGTCCTCGAGATAGCGCTGAGCCGATTTAGAGGCGATAGCGCCCTCTGCTGCCGCTACGAGGATTTGTTTGAAGTTGCCCGAGCGCACATCTCCAGCCGCAAAAACGCCCGGCATGTCCGTTTCGAAAGACTCGTTGGTGAGTAGAAAACCTCCAGCGTCGCGCTTCACCTGCTCGGGAAGAAAACCGGTGTTTGGGATGTTCCCTACGTAGATGAATACTCCTGAGACATCCACTTCCGTCTGCTCGCCAGTTTTATTGTTTGAAATCACAACCCGTTTTACCACCGTATCGCCCTCGATTTTGGACACTTCCGAGTTCCACAGTGTCTGGATAGTCGGCTCATTGCTCACTCTCTCGGCAAGATAGTCGGAAGCTCTCAATTCATCCCTTCTGTGGACGAGGATGACTTTCTTGGCAAATCGCGTGAGGTATAGAGCTTCTTCCGCCGCGGCGTCTCCTCCTCCGACGACCATGACTGTCTTCCCGCTAAAGAGCGGCCCATCGCAGGTCGCGCAATAGGAGACCCCTCTGCCAAAGAACTCCTCCTCACCCTCCACGCCCAATTTGCGGGGACTCCTTCCCGTCGCCACTATCACGGAGAGAGATTTTACTTCCCCTCCCTCGAACTGAATGTGCTTGACGGAGCCCTCTTGCACAAGCCCTTCCACAGGGGAAAAGGTCTTGAATTCTAGATTGAACCTTTCAGCCTGCTTTCTCATCCTCTCCATCAACTCCACGCCGGCAATGCCCTCTGGAAATCCTGGATAATTCTCTACGAGTGGAGAAGTGATTGGCTGACCGCCAGGAAGTTCACGCTCGAGAAGAACCGCCTCTATATGGGAACGCCGCAGGTATATTCCAGCAGTCAAGCCAGCAGGGCCTCCACCGATGATAGCCACTTCGTATGTTTCTGGACCCATATTGTGCTTCCCCACCTTCGGCGAACTTTGCAAAAACTGCAAATTTATTCTACCACGCCCTCCCCAGCACTGCTTCGTCATGGGAATGCTTGTGCGGACGAGAATATAATTATCATGGAACGGTAGCGGGCGGCTTGCCCCTACTCTAGCGCACCCCAGGAGATAAGTTGCTCGAAAGATATTTTTCGGTACTTGAAAAGGAAAAGCCCGCGCTTCACTGGATTGCCCGCTGTTTGGAAGTTGAAGCGGACAGCCCCTCCACACTCGAACAAGAGCGGCTAGCTAAATTGAACCGCGAGGGTTCAAGACGGGTAAGGGAGCTTTCCCTTGCGCCTCCGCGCAAAGAGGAGGAGCCATCCGGCAAAACAAGCCTCCTCGATGTAAAAATAGAACTTTCGAAGCGCATCCTCTCGCACTGCTCTTTTTGTGAAAGGAAATGCGGAACGGATAGAACAAGAGGCGAGCTAGGATATTGCGGCGTTGGACGCAACTCTCGCTACAGCTCCCAGTTTCTGCACATGGGAGAAGAAATCGAGCTAGTTCCAAGCCACACCATCTTCTTTTCAGGCTGTAATTTCAGGTGCGTCTATTGCCAGAATTGGGATATCGCGGCGCATCCTGAATCCGGGCAAATAGCCAAAGCGGCTGAGATTGCGGTAATTCTCCAAGAGGGGATTCTTCAAGGCTCCAGGAACGCGAATTTCGTGGGAGGAGAGCCAACTCCAAATCTTCACACAATCCTCGAAACCATAAATCTCCTTGGGAAAGCGGGGGAATTTCTTCCACTGGTATGGAACTCGAATATGTACATGTCAAAAGAAACCATGGAGATACTGGATGGGGTAGTTGATGTCTATTTAGGGGATTTCAGGTACGGCAACAATCGCTGCGCGGAAGAGCTTTCAGACGTGAAGGAATACTTTGAAATCGTCTCCAGAAATTTTCTCAGGGCTTATCAGACTTCGGAGGTAATGCTTCGCCACCTGGTGTTGCCTGGGCACATAGACTGTTGCACGGAGCCAATAATGAGGTGGGTAAGCGAGAATATTCCCGAGGTTTACTTCAACCTCATGTTCCAATACCGCCCAGATTACAGGGCATCTCTTTATCCCTCCATCAACAGGAGGCTTTCCCAAAAGGAAAGAGATGCCGCCCTCTCCCTTGCTCGAGAGTACGGGATAAGAATTTCGTGAAAACTACTGAACATCGTTACGCTTCTCGCTTGGAGTTGTGGGTTGGCGCTCCTTCTTTTCACCAGGGATTTCTGTCGTGTCTGGATTTATCTCGACCTTTGCCCTTTTAGCGCCCATCTCACAGAACAACTCCGCTACTTCATCCACTTTGGTAAGAGGGTTGACGTTCCTTTTCTTGAGCTCCGCCTTTGGAACCCGCACTCCCACGTAAACATATTGGGAGTTCTCCACAACCTCCGCTATCTTGCGACTTGCCTTGAAGCCTGAAAGATACTGAACGAGCATCAGAACGAATACCAAAAGGGCTACTAGTAAAATGCTCCCGAGATAGACGGGAAGGCTTACCTTGATGGGTCCCTTCCTCCTTCTCTCCTCTGGAGCAGGGTAGCGCCCCCTCCCCTCCTGGGGATTCCTATCAGAAACCTCGTCCATGACTCCTCCTTTAAGCTCCCTCTAAGCTTCGCGTACTATGTTCGTGTTGAATAGTTGAGAATTGTCCCTAGGGGGCATGTGCT
>JAQURN010000068.1 GCA_028715585.1 Actinomycetota bacterium
CCACCTCAGCGAACATCGCAGAAGAAATAAGAAACAACGCGATAAGCAGTGCGACCAGGGATCCAAGATTTCTCCCGGTCCAGGAAGAAGAACTCGCTAGCCTCGAGTATTCCGTGGACGTCTTGGGAGAACCCGAGGACATCCCGGATATGAGCTACCTGGATCCTAAAAAATATGGGGTAATCGTTAGATCTGGCTCCCGCGTAGGCCTTCTTTTGCCTGACCTTGAAGGAGTTGACACCGCGGAGGAGCAGGTTCGCATAGCGATGGCAAAAGCTGGAATAATGCCCGGAGAACCGGTAAAACTCCAGCGCTTCACGGTAGAGCGCTTCCGGTGAAAGAACAAAGCCTATGACAGGCACCTCTGAGAAATCTACCATTTCCATCGTTTCCATCGTAGGTCCCACCGGAGTAGGCAAAACCAGGATAGCCACGAAAATAGCCCCTGGACTCAATGCAGAAGTGGTGTCGATTGACTCCATGCAGATTTACAAGAAGATGGACATCGGCACGGCAAAGCCCACTGACAAAGAGAAAAAGCAAGTAAGGTTTCACCTTATAGATGTAGTAGAGCCACAGGAATCTTTTTCAGTAGCGGATTTCAAGAGGCTTGCCAATAGGGCAATCGGGGATATCGCTTCGAGAGGAAAAATTCCCCTGCTCGTGGGAGGATCGGGGCTTTACTACAGGGCGGTCGTTGATAATCTTGATTTCCCTGGAAAGCTGCCTCACTCGGAATTCGGTAACATCACCAGGGCAGATCTGGAAAGCCTTCCCGACCAAGAGATTTCACTCTTGCTCGAGAAATTAGACCCTAGGGCGGCTGCTTTAATTCCCTCCTCGAACAGGAGAAGAAGAATAAGGGCGCTCGAGGTAGCCCTTTCCGGAGAACGTTTGATTTCGGAGAGGCAGGATTCCTGGCTCGACTTCAAATCTCCGTATGAGCTCATAGCTACAGGAGTAGAAATGAATCGCCCTCTTCTCTTTAGTCTCATCGACTCGAGGGTGGAAAAGATGATTGAGAAAGGACTTGTGGAGGAAACCAGGAAACTTGTGAATGCGGGGTTTGATAAAACAACTACCGCGGGACAATCGATTGGATACAATCAGATAATAGATTACCTTGAAGGAAAATTTACTCTCGAAGAAGCGATAGAGCTAATCAAGAAGAAGTCGAGGAATTACGCAAAAAGGCAAATGACATGGTTCAGGAAAGACCCAAGAATTCGCTGGTTCAAAGTGGAGTCTGGGGGGGGCAACAGGACGGATGAAATAGAAAAAGCGCTTGACAGAACGGCTGAATCAATATTCGAATACGCAAAGCGAAAATTGGAGGGCTTATAGATGCGTTTTTCCAAGTACGAAGCTGCCGGGAACGATTTTATTCTGGTGGACGGAAGATCTAAAGAGATTCATCTTTCTCCAGAAGCGGTGCGGAGCTTTTGCATGCGCCGCTCCGGCATCGGCGCTGACGGCATAATAATGGCTCTTCCATCTGCCAAAGCTGACTTTAGGATGAAGATCTGGAACGCGGACGGTTCCGAAGCTGAAATGTGCGGAAATGGAATAAGGGCACTTTTTCTTTTTCTACACCAGCTGGGCGCAACTCAAAGCGAGGCAATAGAGGTTGAGACCCTAGCGGGCATCAAGAGGGTGTGGTTCGAAAGAAAAAAAGGAAATTCGAGCATGATAACGGTCGATATGGGAAAACCAGAATTTGGTTTGCCTTCCAGAAAAAAGGCGAGCGAGACTGGCGAAATCGAGCTGGAACTAGAGGGAGGAATTTCTCTTAAGGGCAGTTGTGTTTCCATGGGGAACCCCCACTTCGTAATTTTTTTACAGGAAAGGGAAATGTATCCAACCGCAAAAATAGGGCCCCTGGTTGAGTCTCATCCAATTTTTCCTCAAAGAACCAATGTCGAATTTGCCCTTGTGGATGCTCCTAACCACATCACGGCAAGAGTGTGGGAAAGAGGGGTGGGGGAGACGCTTTCCTGCGGGACCGGTGCTTGTGCCTGCCTTGCCGCCGCGAGCGCAATGGGGTTGACCGGAAAAAACGCTACCGTTTCACTTCCAGGTGGCGATTTGGATGTTCAGTGGAGTGAGCGCGGCTCTGTTTTTCTCACTGGACCGGTGCGGCATGTATATGATGGCAATACACCCGATTAAAAGAAAATAATTCGAGGAACCCGGGAGGGAGCAATGAAATTCTCCAGCCGTATAGAAAAAATACCGCCATATCTCTTCTCAGAAATTGACAAGAAAATCGAAGCGAAGAAAGCGGTGGGAGCCGATATCATTTCCTTCGGCATCGGCGACCCGGATATAGCCACCCCAGAAGAAATAGTTGAAACTCTTTGCAGCGAGAGTGCCAAATCACAAAACCAGGGATATCCATCTTATTTTGGACTTCAGGAGTTTCGTGAGGCTGCATCGAGGTGGATGCATGAGCGTTTCGGCGTAGACTTAAACCCCTCCTCGGAAATCATGACCCTCATAGGCGCGAAGGAGGGGATTGCTCACCTCCCACTTGCCATCCTTGATCCGGGGGATATAGCCCTTGTCCCCGAGCCCGCCTATCCCGTATACGCCATGGGCACCCTTCTTGCCGACGGGGAGGTTTATTACCTTCCCCTTAAAAAAGGAAATGACTTTCTTCCGGAGCTGAGACTAATTCCAGCGGAGGCACTTGAGAAGGCAAGAGTTTTGTGGCTCAACTACCCAAACAATCCAACAGGAGGAATCGCGGAAGAAGATTTTCTTCGCCAAGCCCTCGATTTTGCCCGAGGAAACAATTTGGCGATTGCATACGACAACGCTTACTCTGAAATCACCTACGATGGATATGTGGCGCCTAGCATTCTTGAGTATGCTGATGCCTCCGATGAGGTAATTGAATTTCACTCGCTTTCTAAGACATGCAACATGGCAGGGTGGAGACTCGGCTTTGCTTGCGGGAGAGGAAAGATTTTGGAGGGGCTTGGTATCGTGAAGACAAACATAGATTCAGGTGTTTTCAATCCAATCCAGCTCGCGGGCGTTACCGCTTTTTCGATAATGAAAGAGACAGGAAAGAGGATGAGAGAGATTTATAAGAGGCGGAGAGATCTTATTTGTAATGGGCTCTCAAAGCTTGGATTCGACGTGGTTCCGCCCAAGGGGGCTATCTACATCTGGATGCGCGTGCCAGAAGGCTTCGATTCAGTAGGTTTTTCGAGTTACCTCCTGGACAAGGCGGAACTATTCTTTACTCCTGGCAACTCTTATGGTCCCTCTGGGGAAGGATATGTAAGGATTTCTCTAACGGTGTCAGACGAAAGAATTGAGGAAGCTCTGTCAAGACTTAAAAATACACTATAAATTTTGGAGAACGAGCATATAAAAAAATCTTGATGCGGGAAACAAATCTCTTTGACCAAAGCGCTGGCAAGCCGAAAGAAACAGCAATCCTGGTAGCAATTCACCTTCCGGATGTCTCCCAGGAAAATTTAGACGAATCCCTGGAAGAGCTTGAAGCTCTGGCTAAAACGGCCGGAGCGGAGGTATGCGCCAGAGTGGTGCAGAAAAGGGAAAGTGTGAGTCCCTCCATGCTTGTAGGAAAAGGGAAAGCGCTTGCTCTCAAAGAACTCGTCGAGGAAACAGGGGCGGACTTAGTAATTTTTGACAGGGAAATTACCTCCGCTCAACAGCAAAGGCTCGAGTCGCTTCTGGAGGCAAAAGTCTTGGGAAGAACCGCCTTGATATTGGACATATTCGCGCAGCATGCCCACACTAACGAGGGAAGAATCCAGGTTGAACTTGCACAGCTCTCTTACATGTTTCCAAGGATGAGAGGTAAGGGGACCCAGCTTTCACGCCTTGGAGGTGGAATCGGCACGAGAGGCCCTGGTGAGATGAAGCTCGAAGTCGACCGCCGAAGAGTAAGGAAGCGAATGAAAAAGCTTTCCGGGGAACTCGATCACATGGTTAAAATCCGCCAGACGCAGCGCAAAAGAAGAAGTCGCAAGGGGCTCGCGTCAGTATGCATGGTTGGCTACACCAACAGTGGTAAGTCCTCGCTTCTAAATGCCCTCACCGACGCGGAGGTGAAGGTCGAGGACCAACTTTTCAGCACTCTAGATTCCACAACAAGAAGGCTTTTTCTGAAGGGTCACGGGGTTGTTTTGCTTTCGGACACAGTTGGATTCATAAGAAAGTTGCCCCATGAACTAGTTGCCGCCTTCCAATCGACGTTGGAGGTAGTGATGGAAGCGGATTTACTCCTGCATGTGATAGACGCAAAAAACGTCGAGGCGATAGATGAAAAGATAAAAGCAGTGGAAAGAGTCTTGGGCGATCTTGGAGCATCAAACATTCCGCGCATCATGGTTTTTAATAAAATAGACCTTCTCGATAGTTCACAAAGAAACTACCTGAAGAGGAAATACCCCCAAGGTTTCCTGGTCTCCGCTTTAAGGAGAGAGGGGTTCGACGAACTCCTTGGGGGAATCGACATGAGTGTTGGATGGGTAAAAAATAAACCTCTCTCACCTCAAATGGAGGAGGTCAAAATGCCAAACAACCCCACGAAGAATGGAGGAGACCCGCATCAGTGGGCAACTTAAAAACTATTTCTCGAAAAGTCAGGTGGATTTAACTAAAAACGGGAGCGCCTGCGGGTCATGTCGAATTCAATATATTGTGTTATTTATTGAACCTCAACTCGAGATATAGAAAATTTTTTTTCTCAGCTAAATTCTTTAGACTTTTCATTTTTTTCCCTTCTCAGTTTCCTCAAAAAAAGTAAACTGCTTAAAAATTTTCCAGCCCACTGAAGCGCAAATCTCATTAGCTCTCGAAAATGCCTTAAATTAGGCGAAAAGAGAGGGGGCGCTACAATTGTCCTTCCAGTTCGGAAATAATAAAAGCCTCAACAAAAGCTTGCATGTTTAATTTAAGTTCAACCTTGCGTTAAACCCTTGAGCTCCGCGGCAGAATTTTTTTTTGTTTGGTTCATCTTGACAATCCCTATCTTGTGATAAAAACTTGCACACAGTGCAATATGTTGTGAAAACCCATGTTTGTGGGTGAGGAGCAAAGAAGAAAAGGATGAAGTGCCCTTTTTGTGGGAATTCCAAAACGAAGGTAATAGATTCAAGGTCAATTGACGGTGGTGCTGCTATTCGTCGAAGGAGAAGATGTAGTCATTGCGGTTCGAGGTTCACAACCTTCGAGCGTCGAGAAAAAATTTCTGTTGTTGTAATCAAGCGCAACGGTGAACGAGAGCCCTATGAGCGCAGAAAGCTAGCGGCTGGGATGTATAAAGCCTGCAGTAAACGAAACGTTTCTGCCGAGATTATCGACAGAAGTATCAATGAAATAGAAGAGCGGATAATGAAAACGCGGGGGAAGGAAATAAAAGCCTCGGAAATTGGCGACATGGTGATGGAGAAGCTCAAAGAGATTGACGAGGTAGCTTATTTGAGGTTCGCGTCCGTCTACAAGAGATTTGGAAACGTGCGCGAGTTTCAAAAAGAGCTTGGGGAGCTCATGCCAGAGCAAAAGGTAGGAAAAGGAGAAGCGAAATGACACCTCGTATACAAATTCTGCACACAAATGGAACCGAATCGCACCCCAAAGTGGTGGATGTAACCGATATTGCCCTCCAGGTAAGCACGTTTTCCCAGGAAGAAATAAACCTTTGGAATAAGCAAAAAATCGTTGACTCGATAGTCAAAGAGGTTCAAGCGGACCCAGCTCTGGCCGAGGAAATTGCCGATTCTGTAGAAAGAACGCTCATCGCGACTAGACAAACAAAGGTAACGACCAACCTGATAAGGGAACTGGTGGACCTCGAGCTGATGGAAAGAGGCCTTTCCCAGATGCTTCACAAGCACACGAAACTAGGGCTGCCCATGTTTGACGTGGAAAACATCATTTTCGAGGCGAATAAAGAAAACTCCAACACCACCCACAACCCCGAATCTATAAATCTGACTCTCGCGGAGGCTATCCTGAAACAATATGCCTTGGAAAGAGTTTTCTCGGAGGATGTAGCCAAAGCGCATTATGAAGGAGATATTCATCTCCACGACCTTGGGTTTTGTGTCCGTCCGTATTGTGGCGGGCATAGCCTTGAATACATAAAAAAATACGGGTTGAAGCTTCCCAACATAACCAGCACCTCTGGTCCCGCCAAACACCCTGAGGTCCTCATCGGTCACATGGTCAAGATGGCTTCTACACTTCAGTCTTACTATGCGGGCGCAATAGGGTGGGAAGCGGTAAATGTGTTCTTCGCTCCATTTCTGGTTGGGCTCTCATACGAAAGGATACTCCAGCTAGCCGAAATGTTGATTTTCGAGTTCAACCAGCTCGCGGGAGCGCGTGGTTCCCAGGTGGTATTTACCGATTTCAACCTTTACTATAACGTTCCAAAACATCTGCAAGATGCCCTGGCTATCGGTCCTGGCGGAATTCCTACTGGAAAAACTTACAAAGAATACCAGCATGAGGCTCAGCAATTCCTACGGGCTCTCTTCGAGGTGTATTACAAAGGAGACGCAACAGGGAAAACGTTTGTTTTCCCCAAGCCTTTGCTCCACATCAACGATGATTTCTTTAAAACCGAGGGCTGGGAGGATTTCTTGGACCTTGCTTGTAAAGTGGCGAGCAAACAAGGGATAACTTATTTCGTCTTCGATAGAGGAGACGAGGTAACCGTATCACAGTGCTGCAGGCTCAAGTTGCGCCTGGATGAAGAGGACTTGAAACTCGCTCTAACCCCTGAGAAAATGCGCTTCACCGCTCTGCAGAACGTAACCATCAACCTTCCGAGAATCGCATACAAAGCCCAGGGAAACGATGAACTGTTGATGAGTGAGCTTGAAAAAGCTATCTCGATAGTTGCCAAAGCACACCTTCAGAAAAAGAAATTCATCACCGAGCTCATGTCGCTAGGAAGCGAAGGCCCAGTCGCCCTGCTCTGCATGAATC
>JAQURN010000069.1 GCA_028715585.1 Actinomycetota bacterium
TAACAGGTCACTGCATCATCTGTGGTTATGGCAGGATTGGAAAGCAGGTCGCCAGAGAGTGTAAATCTCAAGGCATGGAGGTAGTAGTTATCGAGAAGGATAGAGAGGTAGAGAAACAGTGTGCCAAAGAGGGCTTTTTGACCGTTCGAGGTGACGCTGCTGATGAATCTGTGCTAAGGCAAGCAGGGATTGACCGGGCAAAAGGTTTGGTGACCGCGCTTTCTTCTGATGCCGACAACCTTTTCGTAACCATGACGGCAAGAATACTTCGTCCCGACCTTTTCATAGTGGGGAGATGCAACGCGGACGAGACGGAGTCAAAGTTATACCGCGCTGGTGCTGACCGTGCCATTTCTCCGCACAACATGGGGGCAAAATACATGGCTGCCTTGATGCTGAAGCCACTTGTGTGTGATTTTCTCGATGTAGTGACGCATGGCGAGCCGGTTGAATTGTCCCTGGAAGGTATAGTTATCGAGGGGGGGTCTCCTGTAGCAGGAAGGCGCGCGCGGGACATCTTGGTAGGTGAGCTCAAGTCAATAGCCATTCTTGGTATAAAAAAGCCAAAGCAAAACTTCTACGTTAATCCAGGGGGCGATACCCTACTCGATGCTGGCGACATAATTATTGTCTATGGATCCGATGAACAGCTCAATGAGCTTAGAAAACTTTGTGAAACAAAGCGCTGACCGCTACCGCACTTTGGTTATCTTTTAGCACTTTCTCAACAAAATGCTCAATAGTTGATTCTCTTGTACGAGAGTGCTATATTCCCCAAATATAAACTATTTACTAATCGTTCACCTTGCTTTCTAAATGTAAACTATCGCTTGGGGTTGAAATGTCGATCTCAAAAGTTTTTGACAGGTTAGCCAAACATTTTTTAGCTTGGCTATTTGCAAGCATTCTTATCCTTGGGATTTCTTTTCCGACCAATATCCATGCTCAGCCATTATCTGAAAGCGCACTTCAAAAGTTCGAGCAGAAGGCAGCTATCGAGAAAGAAATTGTCGCGCTAGAGAACGAGCTTGCAAAGGCAAAAGAGAGATCGGCGCTAATGTCTCAGAAGCTTGCCATCCTGGAGGAGGAAATTCGAAATACCTATGACCGTGTCGAGGAAACGAAATCCAAAATCGAAGAGGTAAGGAAGGAGCTCAATTACAAACTGAGACTTCTCTACATCAATGGACGACAGGAAAATCTGGCTAAATTTTTGGGCTCGAGGGATTTCGTAGAATTTTTGGAAAGGACAGAACTCCTTTTCGATATTACCGCGACTTCGGCAGAAAAGCTTGGCGACCTGAAGGGAAAAAAGGAAAAGCTCGAGCAATATCAAGCCCAGCTTCTCGAGCAACAAAAAGAAGCTGTCCGTTTAGCTAGAAGTGCTGATACGTTAGCCATCGAGGCAAAAATCCAGCAAAAAAAGGCGGAGCTAGCAATGGTAGCCGGTGAGATTATTTCCATGGAGCCCCCCCAACGTGAATCGGCGATTCCTACCGCGTTTAACGCCACCAGGATATTCGAAATGCCTGATGAAAGCGGCTTTGTGAGCACAGGGCAGGTGTTTTCAGGTTATTCGAGCTGGTACGGGAATCAATTCCATGGCAGACGCACAGCCAGTGGAGAAGTATTCGACCAGTACGCTTTTACCTGCGCTCACAAAACACTTCCGTTTGGAACATGGCTGCGCGTTACTTTCAATGGGAGAAGCGTTGTAGTCAAAGTCAACGATAGAGGGCCATTTGTGAAAGGGAGGATATTGGACCTTTCTCGCGGGGCTGCTGAAGCCATTGGGCTGACAGGTGTCCAGTGGGTCCAGTGCGAGATATTGGCTCCCAGGTAATGTTGTTTTAGTGCCACAATCCCTTTTTTGCGACCTCAGGATTCCTTTTGCGAAAGCATCATATAGCTACCAAAAGAGCATAAAAGTGAAATTACGCTCCCTCCCAGAACCATGTACAAACCGAAACCAACCCCGATGACTCCAGGTTTTATCAAAAGAGTGACTATCTCATAAAGGGCGAACAGGGCGAGCAAGATGGAACAGATGGCTGTAAGCTTGTAGAGGTTTTCCGAACGGAGCATAAAAGCAAACGCAAAAAGAAATACGCCTAAAATACCCAAGGCAAGGGAGATTTTGCCATCTCCAGCCAGGAGGTTTTGATATTCGAATCCCGATTTCTTGTATAAACCAAGAGCATTGTCAGATTGCCATTCAAAGAAACTTCCCGATAAAACCAGGGGAAAGCCCAAAAAAAACCCCAGAATTATAAAAATCGTCAAGCCGATGATTACTCTCTTTTGAATCTCTCCTTTTGTTCCCATGAGCTAACAGTCTTTCATATTTGGTCAATGAGTTCTAGCAAGTAGAAGATAGAGGAGAAGAATGTGTTCAACTTGAAAATTCGATATACTTTTGAAAATAGAGGTTCTTCTTTTGGCAGCGCTTGAAAGAGCGGAGGTTGACTTGAAAAAAAAGGCATATGTATTGATAACCGTTTCTGGCGGGGAGTTGGAGAGTGTAATGAGAAACCTTTCGAAAATGCCCGAGGTTCTATCCGTGGAGGGAATATCAGGGCATGCGGATTTAGTTGTAATCGTTGTTGGCGAGGACCTCGAGGCACTTCAGCGCTTTATTCTTACATCCCTTCGTGGTATTGAGGGCGTCCAGTCCACTGAAACCTGGATAGTGATGGCACCGCAGCCCGAAACCTGGACCAAGGATGAGATTGAAAGCTATATTCAAGCCTGCGAAGAAACCGAACTCATGGCAATAAAGATACTCCTCGAGAAGGGTAGGGGAGTAATGGTTCAGGAACTAATCGATGAGCTTGCCGAGAGACTCTCAGATGAGAACTTCGATGTTCACAGCCTTACAGTGACGCTTACCAATATGACAAGAAGGGCACAATATGAGTACAGGCGAGAGAACATAATCGAGTTTGAAGAGGACGAGGGATTTTTCCTTGATGAAAAATACTTAGATATCCTGAAAGAAGTACTAGAATAGCTTTGCTCTACAATGAGGTATGTGTTCCGAGAATTCCCTTTAATACTTACCGAGTCTAGTAAGAGATACTGGGGAAGACGAGTTGGTTTACATAATATTTATTATGGGACAAATGGAGGAGAGTGCTTGAATATCTCTACCGCGAGGTATTTCCGGGGATTTTGCAAGTAATGACTACCTTTTGGCGAAAAGAGCGGTTATTCAAAGTTATCGGATGGGCTATAGCCCTCGCTTTCGTGATGAGTTTATGGGTTATTCCTTCCTACGGGGCTCAACCGAAAGCGAGCGAGGGAAAAATCGAGTATGAGGTTACTATGGATAACCTCTATTCGGCGGTTGTCAAAGCCAAAGTGTTTTCCAAAAAGAAGGAGCTTTATATCACAGAACCGCCAGGAGGCGAGATAATCTCTGGCGGCGCCGTGATAAAACCTAACAAAAAGGGCTTTGCCACCTTTTCCTACCGTGTGGATTTTCCGAATGAGAACGCGAAGAGAACATTTTCTGGGATTGATGGCGTGAAACACGTATCTGCGAGCTTTGCTCCACCCTTCCAAGTATTCAAAGGTTCAGACATTTTTATTGTCCCAACCGACGGAGATGGCACCCATTCCTTCGCGAATTTTGCGGTCCAAATGAGAATGAAAAAAAACCACAGCGCTATCGTTCCATGGAAACTGAAAGACAAGGCTCCAGACAAAAATGGCGGGGAGGATGCGACATATGAGGTAGAAAACCAGAAGTCACTGCTCCTTAACTTCATCGCGGTAGGGAGCATGGATATCTTGAAGAGCAACGGAGAAAATATTTCCATCCTGGTTGGATTCCCTCGAGGTGGAGTCAAACTTGAAGAGAAAGAAAAAAAAGAATGCCTCGAAAACATCTCCAGTCTCTACAAAACCCAAGAACTGGCCTTTGGCAAGAAGCCGGGTTCCCAAATTCTTTCGGTTATTGTTTGTCCTGGAACCAACCTAGATTATTCTCCCCTTGCGGCGGCTCTTTACGATTCCATTCTGCTCGCATGCCGGTCAAATTCGATTGACTCGAAGAGTTATGGGGCCCTTTCCTGTGGGCTTGTCGAACTATGGAACAGGCAATCTTTCCTGGCGGCTAAGGAAAGGGGTTCCAGATGGTTTCAGGAAGGGCTTCCCTTTTTCTATGGGTGGCGAGCCGCGGCGGCTTCTGGAGTTGTGTCGCCCAAGATTGCTTATACTGGTTTCTCTTCTATCTACAGAGAATATCTCACGTATGAAAATCAGCTTCTTGAACAAGAGGGTGTCAGCCTTTACGAGGCGGAAAAAAGAGGTTTGCTGGAATACGAGGCTAGCAAAGGCGCGGCTCTCTGTGCCGCAACCGCTATGAGAATCCGTGAGCTCTCCAAGGGCCAGAAAGACTTCGAATGGCTCATATCAAATCTCCCTCAAAAAGCAGAAAAGGGAGGGAAATATGGTTTAGCTGACATCAGCGAGCTTTGCGAGGAGGCAACCAAGGAGAGCTGGGCTAGTTTTTTCGAGGACAGGGTGCTTGGCACAAAAAGCATATCCGCTTCCGAATTCTCAAGCAGTGAATTATTTGACCCCGCCAAAATAGGCTCGACGCAGGCCAATCCAGAAAAAAAATCTTCGAGAAGCTGGATTTTCTTGGGTTTGGCAGTAGTAGGCATATTTCTTATACCATTTCTACTAAGTGGGTATGTGAGGCGCGGGACCAAGATTGAAGTCAATATACCCAAGATAATTCCGGATGACGAAGACGAGGAAGAGAAAGACGCTTAATTTTGGGCCATCAGTTTTTTCCCTATCTCTTCCGCTCCCATCCGCAGGTCAAAAGTTCCCAGATGCCTATTTGCGCTTTCATCAAAGAGGAGCATGAAACGGGAGGGGAATTCCTCGTCTCCCCTCCACAGCACGAAGGCAATTTTGACTTTTGGGAATAGAGCAAAGGAAAATGAACTGTCGCCAAGTTCCTCTCTTTTTCCACCCAGTTTTTTTGCCCGCTTTTCGAAAGTGGTAAGGTCGGAGCCAAATTTCTTTTGGAGGGGGTCCTCAACGCACCTCTTTAGGACTACTTCGTAGGATCGTCCACCAGGAAGTTCTCGAAATGATTTCCATATTCCAGATGGGGATGTCCCATCTGTTTTGCTTAAATAGATAGCCGCAAGTAACTTAAGAGTGAAAGTATCAAGCTCTTTTGGCGCGCTTATTGCAATATCGGGATATGTGATTCTGAAGATATCGTTCAAGACCGGAAGCAATATTTTACCTCTCCCCTCCCCTTCTTCATCCCACGTTGCTCCGGCGAGGCGGGCAACCTCCTTGGGATTCCTGGAGGCAATTATCCTCATGGGCTCATCAAAAGGTGATGGATTAGGGTTTTTATTCATGAGAAAATCCTAGCGATTTAAACGCGAATCATGTGCCAGTTGAGCCGAAGCCTCCTTCTCCCCTCTCGGTTGGTTCAAGTTTTTCTATCTCCACGAAGTTGGCTCGCTCAACAGGCTGAATGACCAATTGGCAAATTTTGTCCCCGCGCTTCACATGGAATATCTCCTTTTTGTCTAGGTTGACAAGGATTACTTTTATTTCCCCTCGATAATGAGAGTCTATGAGGCCTGGTGAGTTCACAATTCCGATTCCATGTTTTGCCGCAAGCCCGCTTCTTGGTTGTACGAACCCAGCATAGCCTTCTGGTATCGCGACTGCGATTCCGGTTGGAATGACTGCTCTCTCCCCTGGGGATATATCCACTTCTATCGAGCTTGCGAGATCGCAACCAGCATCGCCTTCATGGGCGTATTCCGGCACTTTTGCCTGGGGATTTATCTTGGTGAAAAGAATTTTCAATAGCAGGAACCCGAATCTCTAAGCTGCGTAATTGGCAATTTCGCTTGGCCTTGGGACGTGGCAGCGCCAGGCTTCAACGACCGAATCATGCTCGTCCACTAACACCATCGATGGAGTACAAAAGACGCTGTAAAAGGCAGCTTCGGCAAGACCTTCGGGGTCTTCAAGGTCGTACATCTCGCTGAAAGGAAACTGGTTCGCTACCTCTTTTGCGGCAGGGCAGTTAGGACACCCTTTTTTCACAAAGACCTTTAGTACCATGTGACTTACCTCCTGTCAGAGAAGTTTTCCTGCGCTCGGCAAGTTCCCCGAGCTTCCCCTTGTTCCAGGTTGACACCTTCGAATAGTAGCCGACTATCCTAGTTATCCCATAGACGTTCGAGGAACCGCAGTGTGGACATTCTTCCAAAAGCCCTCTACTTGCCTTGGAACACTGGTTACAGATAGTAAATTCAGGGCTGAAGGCAATTTGCTCGGCAGTGGTTTCTTCAAATGCTTTCTCGACAAACCTTCTTATCGAAGCGGGCGGCGGCTCGTGCTCACCAAGCCAGATGTGGATTATCGCTCCGGCTTTGATTAGAGGATGGAAAAGGCTTTGCTTCCTGACCCTTTCTATGTAGTCGATATCCGCGTTTGTGGCGAAGTGTATGCTGTTCGTATAGTAATAATTACCGCTTTTGACATCTCCCTTTACTACGCTTCTTGTCTGGGCGGGGAAGTATTTCATGTCCAGTTTCGCAAGCCTATAGCCGCTCGACTCGGCAGGTGATTCCTCGAGCACCATGTTTATGCCCAGTTTCTTGGACAACTCTTCGCACAGCAGATTCATTTTCGCCACTATCTTCAAACCAAATTTAAGAGCCTTATTGGATTGGTGAAGCTGCTCGCCGGTGTGAAACTCTACCAATTCGTTGAGCCCAAGAAGGCCAACCAGATAGGTAAGCTTTTCCGGTCGGAGATAGGTCTCGCCATCGTGATTCATGCAGAGCAGGGCGACTGGGCCTTCGCTTCCTAGCGACATGAGCTCGGTGATGAATTTCTTTTTCTGAAGGTGTGCTTTGGCAACTATCGAGATAGCTTTTTCAAGCTCACTCATCAACAG
>JAQURN010000070.1 GCA_028715585.1 Actinomycetota bacterium
GTAATAATCATAATCAAGGCTATCATGACATGATTCCTCGCCCTTCACGCTCCGACGCCAAACTTATCGGTTGGGGAATCGGCAGGATGGTTCTCATCGTTGGGCTCATAATGCTCGCCCCCCTTGCAATCTCCATCATATGCAAAGAATGGAACGTCGTCCTCGATTTTCTCGTTGGCATCACGGCATGTCTTGTCTTTTGGCTATTAATGGAGAACACCTGCCATGTGAGCAGTGAGGACTTCTCAAAATTTCACGGTCTGGTTGTCGTATCTGGGGGTTGGCTGGTTTCTATGTTGTTCTCCGCCATTCCCCATTTTCTCTCCGGGCACTTCGGCTCATACCTCGACGCGTGCTTCGACATCATGAGTGGATACACTACCACGGGGTTCTTTCTAATCCAGGACCTCGACCACGTCTCTCACGGTCTCAACACATGGAGGCATGTACTGACCTATGTGGGCGGACAGGGAATAATCGTGGTGGCACTTACTTTCCTGTTCGCTGGAACCGCTGGCGCCTTCAAGCTATATGCCGCGGAGGCTAAAGAGGAAAGACTTCTGCCCAACATGGCAAGAACCGCCAGGGCCATATGGATGATAAGTCTTGTCTATCTGGTGGTAGGCTCAGCCGCGCTTTTTATCTGCCTCGTTGAGGAAGGGATGCCCCCTTGGAGGGGATTCCTGCATGCCACTTGGTTGTTCATGGGAGCCTGGTCAACAGGCGGTTTCGCCCCTCAGAGCCTTAACCTCATGTATTACCACAGCTTAGCCGTAGAGATTATCACCCTCGCCATTTTTATAATAGGCTCCTTCAACTTCGCACTTCACTGGTCTGTCTGGACCGGGAATATAAAAGAGGTTTACAAAAACATAGAAATCAGATCGTTTGCTACAACTTTGGCAATCACTACCGCAATAATGTCCATCGGTTTCGCGAAAGCCGGAACATTTACCACCGTAGCGGAGTACTTCAGGAAAGGCTTTTACAACCTTGCCTCTGGCCATACTGCCACGGGCAACTCCACGGTCTATTCCAGGGTTTTCTTGAGCGAATTGGGCGCGCCGGCAACGTGGGCCATAACCCTCGCCATGGCAATCGGGGGGAGCATGGCGTCAACAGCCGGCGGCATAAAGAACTTGAGGATAGGCATCGTAGCAAAGTCAATCTGGGATGAGATTAAGAGAGTGGTGATGCCAGGGTCTGCGGTAACGAGAACAAAAATCCACCACATCCGCGACATCTGGCTAGACAATGCCATGGTGAGGGGTGTAATGCTGATAGTCATAGCCTTTATAGCGCTATACCTAGGGGGAAGCATCCTGGGTATTCTCTACGGCTACACTCCTACGCTCGCGTTTTTTGACGCGGTATCAGCAGGCAGTACCACCGGGCTTTCCACGGGCGTCACCTCGCCGCTCATGCCAGCACTGATGAAGGTTTACTACATCTTCGCCATGTGGGCTGGAAGGCTCGAGTTCATAAGCGTGTTCGCCCTCGTGGGGATGGCAATCGCGCTGGTGAAGGGAAAGGGTGGAAGGAAGATATGAACAGTAAGAGAACTATGCGAGCCATCATCTGGGGTTTTACATCTCTTTCCTTAGTAGTAGCTGCCATCTTGCTCTTCTGCTCTACGTCTTCTGCCGATGACACAGTCCCGATTGAAGAACTGATAGATAACATGAAGAAATACGATGGCGAAACGGTTTCTATAGAAGGAGAAGTTATTGGAGACTGTATGGTGCGAGGCGATTACGCCTGGATAACAGTGAACGATGACGCTTACAGCCGCAAGAGCCTACAGGAAGGTAGCAAACACGCCGGGGTATCCAACATCGGAATAGGAGTCTGGATACCAAAGGGGGAAACCAAATCTATCGAGTTCTTTGGCGACTACAAGACTAAAGGAGACATCGTAAAGGTGAGAGGAACCTTCCACATGGTAGATTCAGAGCATGGCGGCGACACCGACGTGCATGCAACTCACCTAGAAGTTGTAAAAAGTGGCTACCGATTCCACCACCCCTTCCAATACCGGAAGCTCCTCATCGTGCTTGCCCTTGGAGTTCTCATTGTGGTGCTCTGGAGCAGGCGGCCCCGTAAACCAGGGGGAATTTCCTAACCTTGGGGAGTGTCAGCTCGCCTAGCGAAAGCCGTGTCAGCCCTGCGTCATCTCCCATTGAGGACTTCCGAGGTGCTCCCCATGCCGCATACCCTAAATCACCACCGCCGCAATCCGCTGCGACCTGAAGCTTTCCCACCACGACAGAGATTTCTTGGAGATGGAGAGGTCCATTCCTCTGCAAGAGTACAACTTTCTGAAGAGGTAGAACTCCGAAGTCCCTGGTCACAGAGTCTGGAGCGGGAAACGGGTTTCGAACCCGCGACCTCCAGCTTGGGAAGCTGGCGCTCTACCAACTGAGCTATTCCCGCTCGCACAAAAATATAGCCTTTATCCTCCCAGAAAGGCAAGTTTTCTAAGCCGAGCCCTAGCGCAAAGTTCCCTTTTTGCCGATAATGATGTGGGGAAAGAAATCAACAGTACCAGGAGCGGAGAAGAGGGGGAATTTTCTTTTCACACAAAGGATGTGGAAGCTAATGGCTACAAAACAGAGAGTCCTCATAGTCGAAGATGACCGCGATGTAGCAAAAATAATTGCCGTCAATCTGAAGCTCGAGGGAATGGAGGTCGTCCAGGCTTTTAACGGCGAGGATGCCTTGCGCCTTCTGGATGAGGAAAAACCTGATTGTGTAGTGCTGGACATCATGCTCCCAGGAATAAGCGGATGGGAAATTTTGAAACGCTTGAAGGATGACCCAGAAACGAGAAACATCCCAGTGGTGATGGTCACCGCGAAGGTCTCCGACAAGGACAGGCTTCGCGGCCTCGAAGGGGGCGCATTGAAATACATAACCAAACCATTCAACCCGATGGTACTGGTCGAAGAGATAAAGGATGTTTTGCTCCCACAGGCAAAGGATGAGATGGACCGCAGCAGGAGAGAAGTGGTTGAACGCCTCCAACTCTCCGTGCTCCAAAAAATCTCTTCAATTATTATCTCGAGCGGCGAAATGGAAGAGCTGTTGAAATTGTTCGCCTCGGAGATACTGGAACTCTTAGAAATCGATGCGTGCGGAGTGGTTCTCTCGAGCAAAGAACCGCCGCTTTCGCTTACCTTCACCAGGGCTATGGTGGGAGGCAAATACGCCACAAGCAGCGCAAGTAAAATTATTTCACCGGAAACAAATGAGCAGCTGAGGGCAATGTTTCCCTCCCCGAGGACTTCGCTGAGAGGAAGTGAAATTAGAGGGCTCGAACCGGAAAAAATTACGCCGTTCACTCCCGAAAAGGGAGAAATTCATTTCATCGGACTTTTCGACAACGAGGATAAATACCAAGGTGTTCTCCTTCTAAGCGGACCTCGCGATCTATTGAGCTCAGAAACCGAAACCTCCTTTTGGTCAACTATCGCTAGCCGACTCGCTTGCGGCATTTCGAGAATCCAGGCAAACGAGAGTCTCAAAAACGAGGTTTCTAAATTGCGCGCGGCCCTGCGCGACCAAGATTCTAAAATGCTCGAGATTGCCTCCGCTATAGATGAAAACGCCACCCGAGCGCTCAGAGCGCTTTCACACGAAATCGGGGCCTTAAAGGGCGAGCTCGAGCCAGACATAAACCCCGAGCTGTCAAAAAAGATTCAAGCGGCCGAACAAAAGCTCGACAGCGTCATAAAGCAGACGGAGGAGCTACACAGAAAGCTTGCGACAAGGTCATGGTGAAGGTGGGGCTTGATGACTTCCTATTCGTCGCCCTCTTGATTTTTCTCTCCCTCGGCATTCACGCTTTGGGGTAGGCAAACCGGCTGAGGGGTTTGTGACGCTTTGCCCGTTTCGGGCTTAGCCTGTCTGGAGACTTCTTTCTCTTGCTTCCTCTTTCTCATCTTATTCGCAAAATAAGCAGAAAGCGCAATCACCACCATCGCAATCAGGATGGTGTCGCCGATATAGTTGATTATTTTCAAAATGGTATCCATGTTTTTGCCAAAGATGAAGCCCATGAAGCCGTAGCCGAACGCCCACAGGAATGAGCCAGGAATTTCGTATTTCACGAAAACTCTGTATCTCAGCTTGGAGACACCTCCAAGAAGAGGCACGATACTTCCAACGACTGTTGCGAACCTGGCAATGAATACAGTCGCTCCCCCATGCTTCTCAAAGTACTTTTCGGCTTTCAATATGCGGGAGTTCACCCAAGTAGAGCTGCTGAACCGGTCGAGGATGGGGCGACCAACCTCTAGACCAAGGAGATATCCGATGTGGTCTCCGATTATTGAGCCAAGACACGCGAGGGACATTACACCAAGGATATTCAGGTAACCCCACCCCGCGTAAAGTGAACCCAAAAGGAGAACCACGTCCCCTGGCATCACCAAGCCCACAAGGAAGGAATGCTCAAGGAGCGCAAGAACGAACACTATCAGATAACCCCAGTCCTTGAAGAACGGCCTGAGGAACTCGAGTATCTGCTGCGCTATGGTTTCCTGCGTAGCCAGAACCAATGCCCTACATCCATTCTCAATCCATGATGAACTTCAAAAACTCCGACACTAGCTCGGTTTAACTCCTCGAGAAGGGCCCATCAGCCGGGAGCATAGCCGGAACTCTTACCTTCAAAGCCTTCCTCGCAACTGACATGTCTATCGTCTCGCCCTTGTCATACTTGTAAACTTCGCCATCCACCTGCATGAATGACTCTTCCAAGAACTCAAGCTTGAAATGTTCGCTTGCGTCGTATATCAGCTTGTCCGATTTATAGCCCTTCCTGAAGGCTCCCAAAAAAATCATGAAGCCTGGAAGAGGAGAGACTGAAGTTAATGCGGACATGTTTATGATGCCATCATCAACCTTTGCGTCTGGCATCCAGTAAACGTACCTAGCAAAAAGGGGACAGTTTCCAAAAACAACTATGAGAAATCTTCCCTCGTAGACCTGGCTATCGCTTGTGATGCGGAGGCTCCGCGGACACTTTTGCAACCGTTCGATAAAAGCTATGCGGAGGCCAATCGACCAATACGCAAGAAGCCTTACTTTCTTGCTGCCAAGTGCCTTATAGGCAACCTCGGCGTCAAACCCCACGCCCACGGATACGACTGCGTAGCGGTCGTTATACCTTATAAGGTCTATCTCGCGCTCGCCTCCAGCAAGAATAACCTCGAGAGCTTTTTTTCGATCCCCCCTTGGTATCCCCATGTTGTGGCAATAATCATCAGCGGTTCCCGCCGGAAAGGCACAGAATACCTTGTCAGGTGTGGGCGAAGCCATCATGCCGTTTATGGCTTCATTGATAGTTCCATCTCCCCCTACCGCTACTACTACGTCAACCCTTTCCGTCCACCTTTGCACTATCTTTTCCGCGTGACCTGGATGTTCGGTAAAAAACGCTTCGTTTTTGATGCCGAGGCGGTTCAAACTCTTCAGAAGCCAGATTCCATCCTGGAGCGCCTTTCCACCGCCGGCTCCCGGGTTCACGACGACGAGATATTTCTGTTTCCTCGCCTCGTATCGGCGAAGCTCGCTCGGCTCGCCTTCGAAACTCTCCCGGGTAAACCGCTCCATCAGGATTCACCACCTTTCGTCATGCCGTTCTCACTTCAAGAGCTAGCGGTTCTACGCACACCCGGAGCTCTTTGCCCTTTTGGAACATAACCGCTTCACCGTCCATTTGGGCATAGACATCCTGGTTGCACCTGATGACGAGCTCCCGCGCGCTAGCCGTGCTTACCCCGCTAGCCAGTGTGTGCTTTCCGACGAGAGTCAAAAGCCCCAGCAAGAAACCCTTCAACCTGCTCCATGTTTGGATTGTTACGAGGTTTACAATGCCATCATCCATTCGCGCGTCAGGCAAAATTCTCACATACTTCGCGTACCTGCCAGCGTTACCCACCACCGTAAGAAGAAACTCTCCTTCAATTTGGCGATTGTCCATCTGGATTGAAAGCCTGGAAACCGGGGGCGACGTCTTTAAGAGTAAAGCAAAAGTGTTATACCAGTAAGCCAGCTCCCTCAGACGCTTGCTGTGAAAGCTCTTGTATGCGACTTCGGCGTCAATTCCTATGCCAAAGGTAACGGCGACATATCGGCCATCGACCTTCAAAAGGTCGATTTTACTTTCTTTCCCCCCCAACATGGTCTGGAGAGCTGCGTTTGGAGAAAGGGGTATTCCAACATCCCTCGCAAAATCGTTTGCGGTTCCAGCGGGAAACACGGCAAACCTCTTCCCATCCGCCCCTGAATTCATCATGCCGTTGATTACCTCGTTGACCGTTCCATCTCCCCCTACCGCCACCACCACGTCAGCTCGGTCAATCCATTGCCCTACAAGGCGCTCGGCATGTCCAGGCTGCTTCGTAACAAAGGCTTCGTGTTGTACGTCCATCCTGTGGAGCCTGTTCAAAAGCCAAATTCCTTGCTTCAAAGCATATCCAGCCCTGCCCACAGGGTTTATGATGATTAGGAAACGCTCGTTTGGCTTCACAACTCCCCCAGATTACAAAAGTCTTCGTCGGCAATGACCTGCCCACATCGAAGTTGTAGCATATCATATAGCAGAGAGTTGGGAAGCGAGGATTCAATATGGAACCAAGGAAAAAGGGGATAGCCAAACGCGATTCGGTTCCTATAATAGTGGTCCTATTTCACAGGGAAAAGGAGACCCGCCAGATGTTCAAGCAGCTTGAAAAGGTAACTGGCAATTACTCGCTCATAATAGTGAACAACGGGTTTGATGACCGAGATTTCCTCGAGAGCCTGAATACCGAGCACTACATCGAAAACGAGGTCAATGTGGGGACAATAAAGGCAATAAACCAGGGTCTCGATGTTGCCGAAGGCAAGTATATCGCGGTTCTCCATGCCGACCTGCTGATATTCGAAGAGGGATGG
>JAQURN010000071.1 GCA_028715585.1 Actinomycetota bacterium
AACCGTGCTATTGTAAGGAATAACGCCGCATTGTGGGCGATGAATTTCACGAGGCTTCACTTGCTGGGTAAAGCATAGAATTGACACAGAAATTTTCCAGTGCTAGCTTACACCATCGAGGATGCCCACCGAACGGGCATTGTTGCGTTTAGAGGAGAGTAAATTGGAATATAAGGATACCTTGAATCTTCCACAGGCGAGCTTCCCCATGAAGGGCAACCTTCCCAAACGGGAACCGGAGATTCAAGCTAAGTGGGAAGAAATGAAGCTGTACCAACTTCTCCAGGAAAGGGGAAGGGGGAGACCGGAGTTCATTCTTCACGATGGGCCACCTTACGCCAATGGAGACATCCATCTTGGCACTGCCTACAACAAGATTCTCAAGGATGTAATCATCAAATACAAAACCATGAGGGGCTTTTATTGCCCATATGTCCCCGGATGGGATTGCCATGGTCAGCCTATTGAGCACGAAGTGGTAAAAAGACTCGACCCTTCTACTGCTATCTCCAAGATAGAGATAAGAGAAAAATGCAGAGCTTACGCGATGAAATTCGTGGAACGCCAGGCAGCGCAATTCAAGCGCCTTGGCGTGCTGGGGGATTTCGATAATCCCTACCTCACCGTGAATCCTGCCTACGAGGCGTGTAACATATCAGTTTTCAAAGAATTGTACCTAAAAGGGTTGATTTACAAGGGGCGAAAGCCAATTCATTGGTGCGCTACGTGCGGCACCGCGCTCGCGGAAGCTGAACTCGAGTATAAAGACGAGGATTCGCCCTCCATATATGTTAAATTTCCACTTTTGGACAACTTGCCTGGGCTTTCCGTGGTCGAAAAGCCCATCTCGGTAATTATATGGACAACCACACCTTGGACTCTGCCCGCGAATGTGGCGATAGCGCTTTCGCCTGATTTCCCCTATGTAGCGGTTGAGACAGGAGAGGAAGTATTTATAGTTGCCAAGCCGCTTTTGGAGAGGATTGAGGATGAAATTGGGCTCGAGCATCCAAGGATTTTGAAAACCTTCGAGGCGAAGAGTCTCGTGGGCATGAAATGCGGGCACCCATGGTCGGAAGATAGCTCTATTATCGTGCTTGCCGATTATGTAACTCTCGAGCAGGGAACCGGATGCGTGCATATTGCCCCTGGGCACGGGGAGGAGGATTACCTTACCGGTCTCGAGTACAACCTCCCAAGCCCCATGGTGGTTGATGACCAGGGATGTTTCACCGAGGAGGCTGGCTCTTTCGCCGGTCTCAACGTGGAGGAAGCCAATCCGGTTATAGTGAGCGATTTAGAGAAGAGAGGGGTGCTCGTCGCGTCTTCTTCTATTACCCATCAGTACCCTCATTGCTGGAGATGTAAAAAACCTGTGATATTTCGCGCCACTCCCCAGTGGTTCATAGCCATGGACAAAGGCGATAATGGTAATTCTTTGCGTGAAATGGCGACTTCGGCGATTCGCAAAGTCGAATGGATACCCGAGTGGACTATCAATCGTATGAGTTCAATGCTGGAGACCCGACCCGATTGGTGTATTTCCAGACAGCGTTCCTGGGGTGTGCCAATTCCAGTGCTCTACTGTATGAAGTGTGGAAAAGAAATAGTGAGCCAGGAGAGCCTTGAAGCGATAGAAGAATTGATAAGGAGAGAAGGCTCCGATAACTGGTTTACAAAGGAACCTTCAAGCTTTCTACCAGAAGGATTTACCTGCCCCCATTGCGGTTCCACCGAATTTGAAAAAGAAAATGACATCCTCGATGTGTGGTTCGAATCCGGCATCAGCCATTTTGCGGTGCTGCGGGAAAGAGAAGAGCTCAACTGGCCAGCCGACATTTACGTTGAGGGAAGCGATCAGCATAGGGGATGGTTTCAATCCAGTCTTCTTACCTCGATTGGAGTGGAGGGACTCTCGCCTTTCGAGAGAGTGATGACCCATGGTTTTGTGGTTGACGGAGAGGGAAAGAAGATGTCCAAGTCCATCGGCAATGTGATAAATCCAACTGATGTCTGTGACCGTCGTGGTGCCGATGTGTTGAGGCTATGGGCAATTTCCACTAACTATTCCACAGACATACCAATCTCGGAAGAAATCCTTGCGAGAACCACCGAGTCCTACAGGAGAATAAGAAACACTATCAGGTTTCTTCTTGGAAACCTTTACGATTTCAAACTCGGTGAGGAAGTCGAACCCGAGAATATGAGAGAGATAGATAGATGGATGATTTCCAGAACCCAGCACCTGATTTCCCTTGTGACATCTCAAATGGAGAGCTGGCAATTTCACCAGGCAATTCGAACCCTTGTCCTTTTCTGCACCGTTGATTTGAGCTCTCTTTATCTAGATATCTTAAAGGACAGGCTTTATACCGCTCCCAAGCACTCGAGTGGCAGGAAATCGGCGCAAACCGCTATTTATTACATTCTCAAGAAGCTGCTCGCGATAGCGGCACCCATAATCGCGCACACCGCTGAGGAAGCATATCTTTCCCTCCCGGAGGAACTTAAGGAATCTGAGAGCGTTCATCTGCTTCCCTGGCCAGAGGTCGATGAGGGTTTGATAGACAAAGCCCTGGAAGAAAGATTGGAAAAGCTGTTGGAGGTAAGAGAAGCCGCCTACAGGGAAATCGAGCTTGCAAGGAAAAATGGGACACTTGGATCGAGCCTGGAGGCGCGCGCAAAGATATTTGCCGACGAGCCATATTTCGATTTGCTCAAAAGTTTTGAGAAAGAGCTTCCCGAATTCTTCATTGTCTCACAGGTGGAGGTAAACTCCATGGACTCAGTGAATGATAAAGAGGAAATAAGGGTAGAGATAGAAACGGCAGATGGAAAAAAATGCAGTCGTTGCTGGAACTATAGCGCCGCGGTTGGGGCTGATGAAAGATATCCGGAACTCTGTGAGCGTTGTGTTTCGGCAATGGAGGCTTTAAGCAGGAGTGAAAGCTGAACAGAAGAAGCTGAAAGGAAATCTTCTCGCTTTCGTCATTTTTGTATCTGTTCTTGGAATTGACCAGCTCTCCAAGTTTCTTATCGTCAAGCATATTTCTCCAGGAGAGGGTATTTCTCTAATAGGGGATTTCGTAAAGCTTAGAAATGTATCCAATACCGGCATAGCATTTGGGCTATTTCAAGACAACAGCTCCCTTGTAGCACTCAGTGTGCTTGTAGCAATAGCTATGATTGCTTCTGGCTTTTACATGTTCAGAAAAGAAAAGGATACCTTATTAATGATTTCACTTGGGCTCATGGGGGGTGGCGCCCTGGGAAACCTGTTGGATAGAATTGTGCGTGGTGGGGTCATCGATTTCATCGATTTTGGATGGTGGCCAGTCTTCAACATTGCCGATATCGCCATAGTTGCGTGTGTTTTAATTCTTGTGGTTGATATCGTGAGAAAGTTTCGCTCTGAGTGGACATCCAAGAAGGAAGGAGACTAAGTTTGCACCGTGTTCTATTTCAAATCGGGGGCAGGAATATCTACTCGTATGGTGTATTTGTTTCCCTTGGTTTTATAGCGGCGTTTCTAGTTGCCAGGCATCGGATGCTTGAGCAATACAAAGATACCGAGAAACTCTATGATTTGATTCTTGCCGCCATAGTGGGTGGGATAATAGGAGCCCGACTTTTCTATGTTATTGGGCATTGGCAGGAGTTCATGGCGGAAAAATCAAGCATCTTCAGAATTGACCTTGGCGGCTTGGTTTTTTACGGAGGACTTCTTTTAGGAACCGCTTTTGCCCTCTTGGTCGGAAAGCTCCGGAAGATGGATTTTTACTACATTTTAGACCTTGCGGGGTTATGCGTTCCCCTCGGACTTGCCATAGGGCGCATCGGATGTTTTCTCAACGGCTGTTGTTATGGAAAGCCCACCAGCCTGCCCTGGGGGGTAACATTTCCGCCCCAGCTCGGATTGATTGGTGCCAGGCATCCTACACAGATTTATGAGCTCATTTTAGATGTTGTGCTTTTCGGCTTTCTATGGTGGAAGAGAGACGATTTTGCCAGAAAGGGCACCTCATTCTTTGTTTTTCTCGCGGGCTATGGCGCAATTCGCTTTTTCATGGAGTTCTTAAGAGAGCACACTCAACCTGCCGCATCGCTTGCTTTTCAAGTGGGAAGCGGGATTATTTTCTTAGCTGCTGTTCTTGTTCTTCTTTTCAGGTACCATATCCTCCCTCCCACTCGAAGTGGAAATCTCGGGTGAGCTATTTTCATGGGAGAAGTTATTCGCATAAAGCCAGAAGATGATGGAAAAAGGCTGGATTTGTTTTTCTCCCAGGCTGCTGGAATATCTCGAGCCAGAGCCCAGATGCTCATCGAGCAAGGTTACGTGAGGGTAGATGAAAAGATAAAGAAAAAGAATCACATTCTCCAGGAGGGTGAAGTCGTTTATTTCGATATACCCCCAGAGCCTCCCCAGAAAGTAATCCCTGAAGATTTGCCACTCGAGATTGCCTACGAAGACGAGCACTTGCTGGCTGTAAACAAACCAGCGGGAATGGCAATGTACCCAGGACCAGGTCATTCGAGCGGAACCCTGCTCAACGCGTTGATGTGGAGATATCCTGAGCTCGAGAATGTAGGTGGTAGTGGAAGGCAGGGGATATTCCACAGGCTGGATAAAGACACCTCGGGGCTTGTGATGATTGCTCGCAGACAGGAAGCCTTCCAGAAGATGATTGAATTGATGAGGAAAGGGTTTGTGGAGAGAAAGTATCTTGCCCTGGTAAGTGGGCAGATAGAAGGCAGCCAGGGAATAATCGATGCTCCCGTGGGAAGGAGCCAAAGAAATCGAAAAAAAATGGCAGTTAACCTGGTTACGGGAAAAGAGGCAGTTTCGCGCTTTAAGGTGCTTGAGTTATTTCCTCAAGGCTACACATTGATCGAGGTTGCATTGCAAACCGGCCGGACACACCAGATAAGGGTTCACTTTTCATATATCGGCCACCCGGTAGTTGGCGATAAGCAATACTCGAAAGGTCGTGATGCCAAGCAGCTTGGGCTCAAAAGGCAATTTCTTCACGCGTATTACCTCAAATCTCCACACCCGGTTACCGGTATCCCGATTGAACTTCGCTCGGAGTTGAGCCAAGACCTAAAAGAGGCGCTGGAAAAGCTGCGGTCGGAATACGGTCACCACTCCTAGTCGGAATTAACCGATTCGGCTTCGGTAAGCAAATCCCAGTTGAGACATCCATCCTCATCTATATAGGCTATCCCCTTGCTTCCACTAACCTTGCTGGCTTTTTGTTCCTGGAGGTAGGAAGCAACGATTTTTTTGAGACCCTCAATCCTTGAGAGTTTGTTTTTTACCTCCCTGTGAGTTGCTACTAGCTCGTCAACCGCCTCTCCAATCTCTATGGGAGGCGCTTCGGGGGAGCGAGAAGAAATAGGATTTCCTGACCAGGCAGGACAAAGCGGGAGATAATCACACCACGGACAGAGATTGTTTCTTCTTGCGGAAAATTCTTCATTCTCGATTCCTCGAAGGGTAGCTTCAATCTGAAGGAGAGCCTTTTCTTTCAACTCTGGAGTAACAATATAGCTGTAGGTGTGGTTGAGCAAAAGGAAGTAGAACGTAACCTTCTTGGGTGAGGTATTCCACACTTGCTCGCATGCTATGTGGTAAATAGGAAGTTGAAGATTTGTTTCGAGGGACTTCGCGGGAGGAAGGCGTCTGTTGGTTTTGTAATCTATCACTTCGAAGTTTCCATCTTCATCGATGTCAACTCTATCTATTACGCCGGTTAGCTGATATTCCCCCATGTCTATAGTGAACTTTTGTTCGAGGGCTGCCGGAAGCTTAAAACTCTCGACGTTGTTTCTGTAGTAGAGCTCCAGAGTGGATTTTGCCTGGTAGAAGTATTTTGCCTCTTCTTCCGCGGATGAATATCCTTCGCTTGACCAACAATGTTCTAGGTACTCGAGGAGTTCGGGAAGAGAACAAGGGTGGGGAGTCGGAGGCGAATGGAACCACCTCAAAGCTTCGTGGAGACTTTTCCCAAAACTCAAGGCTGGCTTTGGCTTTGCTGGAATACGCTCGATATAGCGATAACGATACTGAAGGGGGCAGGTTTCATATGTGCTGATTGCGGAATAACTTAGCTTTAATTTCAATTTTTCCCTCCGAAACAAACATCACTAAGCTTATTATAATTTGTAACTACAACATTTCTCATGTTTACTTTTTCCAAAAGGAAGCTGGCTTGCTCATTCGAAGTATTTAGCGAAAGGAACGACTTGAGTTGACGCAAGAATTTTGCCATCTCCACCTTCACAGCGAATACTCGATTCTCGATGGCGCCTCGAGGATAGCGGACTGCCTCGGGGCAGCAAAAGCAATGGGGATGGACTCTCTTGCCATTACCGACCATGGTGTCATGTATGGAGCTATTTCTTTTTACAGAAAGGCTCTTGAACTGGGCATCAAGCCGATTTTGGGATGTGAGGTATATGTTGCCAAGGGGGAGATGGGCAACAGAAACGGGGGGATGGCGGAGCAACCTTATCACCTGGTTTTGCTCGCTCAAAACAACCAGGGATATGAAAACCTCATGAGGATAGTAACCCTGGGCTTTACCAAAGGCTTTTATTACAAGCCAAGGGTGGACAAAGAAATCCTGAGAGAACTGCACCAGGGAATCATCGCCTTGAGCGCTTGCCTCAAGGGAGAGATACCTTCATTGATTGTGGAAGAGGACTACCAAAAAGCGGCAAGCAGCGTAGATGAGTACACGCAGATATTCGGCGAGGGGAATTTCTACCTCGAGTTGATGGACCACGGGATCGAGAAGCAACCAAAAGTCAACCAGGCGCTTATTGAGCTTTCAAGGGAAAAAGGAGTGCCCCTTGTCGTTACCAACGATATCCATTATGTGAAAAGGGAAGACAGTAAAGCCCACGATGTCCTTCTTTGCA
>JAQURN010000072.1 GCA_028715585.1 Actinomycetota bacterium
AGCCTTGTAAGAAAGTACGGACGGAATCTCACCGATGTGGCTCAGTATCGCGACAGAGCAAAAGAAAAACTTTCCAGGATAGAAAACGCAAAGTTGCGCATGGAGAAAATCGACGAGGAAATCGCTGGTGAGCGAGATGAGATGAGGAAGCTTTCGGCTAGCTTGAGTGAAGGAAGGGCGAAGGCGGCTTCCTTGCTTGAGAGGGCAGTCATGAAGGAGCTCAAGGAAATTGAGCTGGGCGGAGCAAGGTTCGGGGTATCGGTTACCCAGCCTAAGGCGGGGGAGTTTACCGAAGGGGGTAGAGACGTTTACGGACCAAGTGGGATTGACAAGGTAGAGTTTCTATTTTGCCCGGCGGGTGGCAAATCTTTGAAGCCGTTAAGACGCATAGCCTCCGGCGGGGAGATGTCGCGAGTCATGCTCGCTTTGAAGATAGTCCTCGATAGAGCCGATAGGATACCTGTTCTGGTATTTGACGAGGTTGACTCGGGCGTTGGCGGTAAAACCGCTTCCAAGGTGGGCGAAAAGCTCGCCAGGCTCGCGGGCTCTCACCAGGTGTTTTGTATAACCCACTTGCCGCAGCTTGCTGTTTACGCGGATAGGCAGTATAGGGTGGCAAAACTAAGGATGGGACGAGGGATAAAAACAGTGGTGGAAGCGCTAGATTGGGATGGGCGCGTTGCGGAACTTTGCAGAATGTTTGGTGATTCCGAGGAAAAAGAGGTTACCGAGAAGCATGCAAGGGATATGCTTGAAAGAGCACATACCAGGAAGCAAGCTGACTACTGCTGATTCAAATTGAGCGAGGAAAATTCCATGCGACATTTTGTAAGGCGTAAAAAAAACAAAGCTCAAAATGAGAACCCAATCGAGGGAAAGGCAAGGTTGGACAGGAAGACCAAAAACCTCGTTAAGCGGTTGAAGCCTGGCGAGATTGCCATCATAGACCACAGGGATATTGACAGGGTTTCCGCAAGCTCAATTATCGAGAGAAATCCAATTGCGGTCATCAACGCTTCATCTTTCATCACCGGGACATACCCTAATATTGGTCCCTTGATGATGCTCGCTTCGCAAATAAAGCTAATTGAAGAAGTTGGAGAGGATATATTCGACAGAGTCCACGAGGGAGATGTTCTCAAGATTGCCGGGCCGGACATCTACATGGACCAAGAAAAAATTGCTTCTGGTATGGAACTTTGCCAAGAGGAAGCGAAAAGGCGCATCGAGGAGAGCAGGAAGAATATGGGGAAGCGCCTGGAAGATTTTGCCAGGAATACACTCGAGTTGTTGGATAAGGAAAAGGAAATATTGCTCGAGGAAATAGCGCTTCCGGATATCAAAACAGACTTCTCGGGAAGGCATGCTCTAGTGGTTGTTCGTGGTCATGGCTACAAGGAGGATTTGAGGTCTTTGAAGCCTTATATCAGAGAAATGAGGCCAGTTCTGGTGGCGGTTGACGGAGGAGCTGACGCGCTTCTTGAGATGGGATACAAGCCAAATTTGACCGTGGGCGATATGGATAGCGTTACTGATGACGCGCTCAAGGTGTCGCACGAGGTGGTTCTACACGCGTACCCGGATGGAAGGGCTCCTGGCAAGGAAAGGCTTGAAAAACTTGGTATCGAGTACGAAGTGTTTCCTTATTTTGGCACCAGTGAAGACATTGCGGTTCTTATTCCCTTTGAAAAGGGAGCGGAGCTTATCACGGTTGTCGGTGGCCACACCAACCTCATTGATTTTCTCGACAAGGATAGAAAAGGGATGTCGAGCACCTTTCTTGCCAGGTTGAGAATAGGCTCCATTCTTGTGGACGCGAAAGGAGTCAGTGAGCTCTATCAACCGCGTGTCAAGACCTGGCATTTCTTGTTGATGTTTGTTGTCGCGCTTGTGGTTATTACGTTGGTTATTGTGCTTTCTGAGCCGGTAAGACAGTTCATAACTGTCCTTGCGATGAGGTTTCAAATTTACCTCATGAGGCTTCAGCACCTTATTTGATGGAGGGATTTCGTTGATTGATTTCAAGTTTCACGTTATTTCTCTTGTGGCAGTGCTCATCGCGCTGGCGGTTGGGATGCTTCTTGGGACCACGCTTGTCGAAAAAGGGCTTATCTCTCAGCAAAAGAGCCAAATAAGCTCTCTTGAAAAAACCTTCGCCGAGATAAGAGAGAAAAACCGAGCTTTGAATGACGAGTTGAATGCCTACAAGCAGTTTGCTGAGATATGCGAACCCATTTTGATAGGTGGACGCCTGGCGGGAGGGAATTTTGTTGTCATTAGTGGTACGGATACTGATGGCGGGATGAGTAAGAGTGTTCACGAGGTAATACTTGCCTCCGGTGGAATGATACCCCTGAATGTAACCGTAATGGGGGAGGAAGAATTTTCTAACAGCGCCGTCATCACCGCGCTTTCGCAAATTTTTGGGATTGCGGAAGACGAGAACGTTCTCAAAGAAAAAGTGTTTTTTGAGCTCTTTTCTCAGCTCAAAACGCCTTCGAATCCTGAGATATTGACTTCGCTAGAGGCAGCTGGTGTGATAAAGATAAAAGGGGCAGTTTCCACTCCCTTGTCGGGCGCGATAATACTTTCGGAGGTTGAGAAGAATTCGGTGGAGAAGATAGATGTTCCCCTTATCAAAGCCTCTACCGAGGTCGGCTTCCCTGTTGTGGTAGTGGGAGGAGCAAAGACGGACAGAAAAGCGATGGAAACCTACAAAAAAATTGGCGTTTCAACCGTGGAACGCGTGGAAAGCTCCCCGGGGAGAATCGCGTTGATTTTCTGCCTTTCTGGCGAAGGAGGTCACTATGGAGTGGGGAGCACCGCTGACAGGGTGATTCCCACCCCGCAAAATATATGAATTCTAAGACGGCAGTAGCAGTAGTTTCTTCATATCGCGAGGAGGGAACAATCTCCGCCACGGTTTCTGGGTTAAAAAAAATGGAAATCCTGGACGAAGTGGTTGTGGTAGACGATGCTTCTGGCGACGATTCCGCGAGAGAAGCCAGCAAGGGTGGGGCGAGAGTCGTAGTAAACGGCAAAAATTTAGGCAAGGGGGCTTCCCTTAGCAGGGTCCTTGAGAATTTAGATTACGATTACTTTCTTCTTGTCGATGGCGATGTAGGGGAGACCGCCTCGGAAACACATCTTCTCCTGGAGGCTTTGTTTGAGGGCAAAGCCGATCTCGCTATTGCCGCTTTTCCTCCACCAACGACAAAAGGAGGTTTTGGCATAGCCAAGGGAATCGCAAGGCTTGGCATATGGGCTTTTACTGGCATGAAAATGACATCACCGCTTTCTGGACAGAGGGCTGTCACGAAGGAGTTATTGAAAAGGGTTCTTCCGTTGGAAAAGGGATTTGGCGTGGAAGTGGGTATGACTATCGACGCCGCTCGCTCGGGATTCAGAGTGGTAGAGGTTGCCACGAATATGTCTCATTGCGAGACCGGAAGGAATCTTGCTGGTTTTGCTCACAGGGGGAGGCAATTGATTGACATATTGCGAGTTTTGCTCAAGCGGGCGCGAGGGATGCTAGCGCTATGATTCGGGCAGCCTATTTTCTGGTTTCTAGCCTGATTTCGATACTGATTCTCCTTCTGTCGCGCGACCTGGCACAAAATGATTTGCTTGTGAGAACCAATTATGCGGGGAGAAGAATCCCCACCTCGGCAGGGCTAGTATTCCTGCCGGTTTCTGTTCTGTGTTTTACAGCGGACGCCTTTCGAGGAGGTATTGGGAAGAGCGTAAACCCCGATGTATATTCCTTCACTATTCTCGTGTGTGTAATGTGCTTTCTTGGCTTTTTGGACGACATGGTAGGAAGCCGTGCCTCGCGTGGATTCAAGGGACACTTAACTTCGTTTTTCAAAGGCAAAGCAACTTCCGGTTTCGCCAAGGCTTCTATTGGTTTTTTCGTCTCAATGGCGATTTCAATCCATTTTTCCGAAAATGTTGGCGAGGTTTTTCTCAACGCGTTTGTAATCGCGCTTGCGGCGAACCTTTTTAACCTTCTGGACGTGATGCCCGGAAGAGCATTGAAAATTTTTTTACCTTCCCTGGCTGGGGTAATTGCCCTCAACTGGAAGCTTGGCGATTTTTTGGTGCCCCAAATGTTAGCGATTGGGGGGGTTGCCCTGGTTCTCTTTGTTGGGGATATCAAAGAATGGTTCATGATTGGAGATTCGGGCTCAAATGTTCTGGGAGCCGTTGTGGGTCTAGGGATTGTAATTGGGGCTAACTTTTGGTGGAAGCTCGCCTTGATGTTGGTTTTTCTTCTTTTGAACCTCCTGTCCGAAAAGTTTTCTTTCTCGCGAATCATTTCTAGAAATCGTGTCTTGAATTGGCTGGACAATCTTGGTAGAAAAGGAAATATCGAGATTTTAGGGAAGTAAATAGCAAGATATTTCCCCCAACGAAGGAGATGTTAGATGCCCGCCAAGCATATCTTTGTTACCGGAGGTGTAGTTTCTTCCTTGGGGAAGGGCATCACGGCTGCTTCCCTGGGTTTCCTTCTGAAATCCCGCGGTTTGAGGGTCATCATGCAGAAGCTTGATCCCTATATCAATGTCGATCCGGGGACGATGAACCCATTCCAACACGGAGAGGTTTTTGTAACCGATGACGGCACTGAGACCGACCTAGACCTTGGGCATTACGAAAGGTTTGTGGATGTGAACCTCCAACGCGAGAGCAACCTGACCACAGGAACGGTTTATGCTTCCGTGATTGGAAGGGAGAGGAAAGGGGAATTTCTGGGAGCGACCGTGCAGGTAATTCCTCACATTACCGATGAAATCAAGAAACGCATACTGGGCCTCGTGCGCGACGACGATTTCGATGTCGCGATAAGTGAAATCGGAGGCACGGTTGGAGACATTGAGAGCCAACCATTCCTAGAGGCGATAAGACAATTAAAAAAAGACATAGGCCATCAAAACGTTTTCTATATCCACGTGACCCTTGTTCCATACCTCGAGACCTCCAGGGAGCTCAAGACAAAACCTACCCAGCACAGTGTAAAGGAGCTAAAGAGCATAGGAATACAACCCGACGCCATTGTATGCCGTTCAGACAGACAGATAACCGACGGGGTGAAGGATAAAATAGCCCTTTTCTGTGATACCGAGCGGGAGGCGGTTGTTTCCGCGGTAAATGCCGAGTCCATTTATGAAGTGCCTCTCTTATTAAATAGAGAAGGCTTGGACCAATTTGTCGTCAATCATCTTGCTCTCGAGGGACATGAGCCCCAGCTCGAAGAGTGGAAAGAATTTGTTGAAAGGATAAAAAGCCTTGACGAGGTAGTGAGGATAGCAATAGTTGGCAAGTATGTCGATCTCCCGGATGCCTATATCAGCATTGTCGAGGCTTTGAACGCCGCTGGAGCGAAGATGGGGGTGAAGGTTCAACTGGAGTGGGTTGCCGCCGATTCGCTGAAAGAGGGCAGATGCAATGAAAAACTGAAAGATGTACATGGAATGCTCGTCCCGGGGGGCTTTGGGGTGAGAGGAATAGAGGGAAAGATAGCAGCGACGAGATACGCGAGAGAGACGGGAGTGCCATTTTTTGGATTGTGTCTCGGCCTTCAGTGCGCGGTCATAGAGTTCGCTAGGAATGTTGTGGGCATGGAGGGGGCTAACAGCTCGGAGTTTGATCCCACGACTCCTTATCCTGTGATAGACCTTATGTCTCATCAGAGGAATATCGAGGGTCTTGGAGGAACCATGCGGCTTGGACTCTACCCGTGCAAGGTCAAGCCTGGAACTATAGCGGCAAGAGCTTACGGCGAGGAAATCATCTATGAAAGGCACAGGCACCGCTACGAAGTAAATAATGAGTTTCGGGGCAGGTTCGAAGAGAAAGGACTTGTATTCTCTGGTCTGTCCCCTGACGGCCGCTTGGTAGAGATAATAGAGCTCGAGGATCATCCATTTTTCCTCGCGGTTCAGTTCCATCCCGAGTTCAAATCGAGGCCTCTGAGACCGCATCCCCTCTTCAGCGAGTTTCTTGCGGCAGCCCTCGAAAGAAAAAGGGCATGCGAAGGGAGGGATTTTACCGCAGTGGAGACCGATGAGGTCCAGGCTAAAAAATGACCCCCGCTGCCCTCGTGGATGAAGATAGGCTTTTCTCCATATTTTCCAATCTTCTCATGTTAGAGAGTAAATCCAAGGCAGAAACCGAGGTAGCCGCCTATGTAAGGGATTTTCTCGAGGGCATCGGCATGGGAGTTTTTGAGGATGAAGCGGGAAGGCTCACAGGGGGTGGCTGCGGTAACCTCATAGCGAAATTCACCCCTTCCAAGCGAAACTCGCCCAAGCCAATCATGCTGAACGCCCACATGGACACGGTTGCTTCGACCCGTGGCCTTACCTATCAGGAAGAGGAAGGTGAACTAAGAAGTTCTGGCAACACGATACTTGGGGCTGATGATAAGGCAGGCATAGCAATCATCCTTTCAGTAATCGAAGCTCTTAAAAAAGGAGGAGTTTCTTGCCCTATCGAGGCTGTATTTACCGTGCAGGAGGAAATTGGTTTGGTGGGGGCAAAGAAGATTGACTTCTCCATGCTTGAGTCAGACTGGGGGTTGATTCTCGATGGGTCTGGACCTCCTGGTGGGATAGTAATCGAGGCTCCTGGAAGGGAGGACCTTACTTTTTCGATAAAGGGAAAAGCCGCGCACGCTGGCATAGAGCCAGAAAAGGGAAAGAATTCGATTGAGTGCGCTGCCCGAGCAATCGCAAAACTCAAAAGTGGGAGGCTGAGCGACAATACTA
>JAQURN010000073.1 GCA_028715585.1 Actinomycetota bacterium
CAACCGTGACGCCAGGCCAGTTTCCCACGTGCTGCCTTGCGCCGGTCAGATTGTTGAAGAGTGTTGTCTTGCCCACATTGGGGTTCCCCGCGAGGGCAACCACAACCTTCTCTTTCACCCTGAGTTTACCTCCTCGACCATGATTTTGTGTGCCATTCCTCTTCCAAGTGCCAATCTAGAGCTCTTGAGCTCTATCAAGACAGGTCCCCGCTCTTGTTTCTGCACGAGCCTTATGCGAGTTCCGGGCATAAGTCCCATGTCTGCGAGCCGCTTTTGTAAACCGATTCCTCCCCTTATCTCGGTGATGTCTAAGACGCTGCCGACTGTGGCAAGGCTTAGTGGCATGCCTTTCATGTTCTTATTCCACCTCCACTGTAACGCCCGCCGCTTCGTCTTTGCGAAGGGTCAGATTATAGCCTCTGATGCTAATCTCAATTGGGTCGCCCAGGGGAGCGACCCTTACCACCTCAAGCTTCGCGCCCTTCACCAATCCCATGTCCATTAGCCGCCTACCTCCGCGGACCTTGGTGATTGTCCCTTTGTCGCCTGGCTTGAGATTATTCAATGCTTTCTCCATTGCAGTCTCCTTTTTCGGTGCATTCAGAGCTTAAACATCGATAAATGTTAGCTTTGTCTAACTTTTCGCCAAATAGTATGTCCACATTCCTACTTCTCTTGGTTAGCTTTCTACACTTCTTGTTTTTCTCTCGAGGTCTTCGTGATAACGGTCGAGATTTTCCTGGTAATACCGCAGTTTCTCGAGCCGCTTGTTTGCCCCAGGGCTCGCAAGGATGAACTCAGCCAAGCCTTCGAGCTTGCTTTTCGTTTCATCGCTTAGAGAGTGTTCCATGCGACAGGCATCCCGCTTGGCGGTCTCTTCGCCAACTCCCAGGATATCAACCAGCAGAACCACCAGAAGTTGGTGCTTCTCTAAAACCTTTTCGGCAAGTTTGCGCCCCGCTGAAGTCAAGCTCACGTCTCCGTAGCCCTCATGCACTACCAATCCACGCTTTGAGAGTTTCTTGAGCGCATAACTGACGCTTGGTTTGGTTACGCCAAGGAAATCACTGATGGAAGTCACCCTTGCTGCCCCACTTTTTCTTGTGAGAAGAAGGATAGCCTCTAGATAGTCCTCCATGCTGGCTGTTTGTTCTTCTACCATTGCGCGCCTGTAATAGTTAGACTACTCTAACAAATATGAGTATAAAGCGTTGGCTCTGGCTCATCAACCATTTTGTACTTCCCTTAAGGATAGAAAATGTGAGAATATATTCGTACGCGTTTGGACGGTTGGCGGCTCGCGGGCATCATGCGGGTCGGGGAGGATGAATCTCAAGGAGGAGAAGACAATGGCAAGAAAAAAGAAATTTTCTGCTGGCAGAGTTTTGGTTTCTCTTATTGTTGCACTCTCGATGCTTTTAGTGACGGGTTGCGGGGCACCGGTCGAGGAAGCCAAGGAGTACATGAAGAAGGGCGACGACCTTTCGGTAAGGCTTAAGTCTTATACCGACGAAGCTAAGTACGACGCAGTCGCGATTGCCGCGCAATTCGGGGTTCAACTTGCCGCAACCGGAGAGGTTGATTATAAGACTGCCGCTGCTGAGGGTAAGAATCAGATAAGCAAGCTTATCCGAGATGGACGCAAGGCGAAGGAAGAGTACGAAAAAATATTAGAACTCAAAGACGTCGAGGATTACAAAAATTATGCGGAGCTTCGAATCAAAGCCATCGATTCATCTATTGCTACCCTTGAGGGAGTCAGTGACCTCCTTACGGAGATAGAGGAAACCACAGACAAACCCGCTGACGTTGCTGAAGCATGGCTGAAGGAAAACCCGAAGGTAATTGGAGAGCTTGCGAAATCCGTTGCCTACTGGACTGAAGCTGAGGTCACCAAGAGAAAGAAAAATTTGGAAGGAACCGAGCAATAAACTAATCCTTTGGCAAAAGAAGTGATTCTGAAGGGGGTAGTCCATTGAATGTAGAGGGGCGCAAGCTCATAAAGCCGGTGGAAGTAAGCAAGGAAACCCTCGAGTTTCACCGTAATTGTCTGGTGGTTGACCTCCACACCGATTCCATGAACGGGGCGGCGCTGATGAGGCTGGATATCGCGAAGAGGCACAAACCTCCTTACGGCGTTTTAACTCCCTGGATGCTTCATGCCGATATACCAAAGCTCAAGGAGGGTGGGGTAGATGCCGTGTTTTTCGGCATAGTCGCGTTCCCATTAATCCCGCGTCCTTATCGGTGGGGCAAAAGAATAATTCGCTTTGCCAAGCGCACGATTGAAGAACACTCCGACACTTTTCAGTTAGCGCTCACCCCAGAAGATATAGAGAAAGCCCATGCCTCTGGCAAAATTGCCGCTCTCCTTTGTGTCGAGGGAATGCACATTCTTTCTGGCGAGCTCAACAACATCGTAAATCTCTACAACGAGGGAGTTCGATATATCACCATGGCTCACTTCCACAACAGCCGTTTCGCCGTATCCTCAGCCGATGTATTCAAGCGAAGAGCTTCTCTGGGAATTCCTGGGTTGGAGGCGATAAAGCTGATGAATGAGTTGGGGATGATGATAGATGTTACTCACACCCATACCGACCTCATTGATGAAATAGCAAGAAGAAGCAAGCAACCTATCATCGCAAGCCATGCCGCCACTCGCGGAGTTTCGCCGATTTTTCGAAACCTCAGCGACCGTGACATAAAAGACATCGCCTCCACAGGCGGGGTGATTGGGCTGATGTATGCCGCCGAGTGGCTTACCAAGGATCCTAGAACACCGCACCTGGAAGTTGTTGTTGACCATGCTGATTACATCAAGAAGCTTGTTGGAAGCGAGTATCTGGCACTTGGTTCTGACTGGGATGGGCTTGTGAAGACTCCTGACGGCATGAGGGATGCTTCTGACCTCCCAGCCTTGACTCAGCTCTTTTTCAATCGCGGCTATAGTGAGGACGAAGTCAGAGGAATACTCGGCCTTAATTTCATGCGGGTGTTCAAAGAGGTTTCCTCTAACCGCCGTTAGTCAAGGAGGAACGAGTGGCTAGAACTTGGGCGATTTCCTTCGATGAAGGTGACAGGATGGAGCTCGAGCGCATAATCATGGATGAGGATTCCGCCTCCGCGTTCGAGTTTCTTCAGAAGGTTGTTTACAAGCAGGTTAAAGAGTCGGAAAAACCCGGCAGCTGCTATCACGATGTCTCAAAACCTGTGAGCAAAGTCGAAAGGCCAATTCAGAAACACAAGGAACTTGGTCGTTGTTGATTCTCGGGTCATTGGTTTGTTGAAAGTGGGAAAGGGGTAACGATGATTAATCTCGATTCACACACGAAGTTTACCCAAATCGATGGACAGAAAATCAGGTATTTCGATGAGGGCGAAGGCGAGCCTATTTTATTCGTCCACGGCTTGGGAGGCTCGATGTCTAACTGGCTTCCATCCCTAGAGTTTTTGCCAGCCCACTTCCGGGTTGTATCGCTTGACCTCCCTGGTTTCGGCAAGTCCCGCCCGGCTCTTCAGGGTATAAGCCTGGGGCATTATGAGTCGGTTATCAGAAAATTTCTTTCCTCTCGCGGCATCGAGAGCGCGTGTGTGGTTGGCAACTCGATGGGCGGCATGATTACGCTCCATCTCGCTCTCTATGCTCCCGAACTTGTGGAAAGCATGGTACTGGTGGACGCCGTGGGCGGCTACCAGTTTCCAGCACCGCTCAGATGGGCGATGAACGAGATTCCATTCGATTGGCTTCGGAAAGGAGTTATTCTCCAGTACCGCCTTCTGCGCCACAGGTTTGCCTATCGCCTCGCGGGCTTTTATCTCTTCAATGAATACACCGAAAATCTTCTCGCGGAGGCAGGGGAAGTTCTCGACGACCCTGACCTCGAGGATTACCTTAAACTTTACGTAGATGGCTTGCGCATGTGCGTGGAGGTTTCTTATCAGCATAGGCTTTCAGAGATAGATATTCCGACGCTCATAATTTGGGGACAGCATGACGCGGGGATTCCATTGTGGATTGGGCAGAAGCTCAACAGAGGCATAAAAGGGTCTTACCTAGCTGCTTTTCCCGATGCGGCGCACGTGCCGCAACTAGACCAGCCTTTCCTTTTTAACGATACCTTGAAGAGATTCTTAAGGGGAGTTGGCTCTAAGAGCTCGGCAATGCCCGAAGAGAAAATTAGAGAAGCTTAAAGCGGGCTTGGCTTTTTAGGCTTTCTTGAAACCCTTGATGTCGAAGATGTCTCCGTTGCGCTCTTTCTTTGGCTTCAGTACTGGCTTCAAGCGCATCCCTATCTGGATTTCCTCTGGTTGAGCGTCAATCAAGTGAACGAATTTTGCTCCGTCGGTTCCATCCATCTCTATAAGCCCAACCACTTCGGGAGTTTTCTTTGGGGAGCCATCCATGTTCAGGTGGCAGACAGAGTAGGAGTAGAGTGTTCCCTCGCCGGATACCCCAAGGGTTCCCTCGATTTCGCAGAAGCATTGCTCGCAGAATACACGGCATGGAAAATAGGTGGTTCCACAACGCGGGCACTTCGAGGCTAGAAGTTTTCCCTCTTCTTTAAGGGCACGGAAGAATTTTTCGAACCCGAGGCCGTAAGTATAGAGATAGTTTACTGGAATCCTTCCCTCGAAATATGAGAGGTCCACGTTTCTTTCAATTCGCTCGGTTAGTCCCACTCTTAACTCCTCCTTTTTGACCCTGTACCGCTCTTGCTCGGATTTCTAAGAGGCTTGAAATACATTATGTCGGTAATTGAGCCTTCTCTTTCTTCCGGCTTTTTCCAGACCGCTTTCACCCTCATCCCTATTTTGATTTTCTCCGGTTCTACTTCTCCAAGAAGGTGAAGAATGCCGGTACCTGGAGAGGCGCCGTCAATTTCGATAACGGCTGGAAGGTGAGGGGGCATCCCTTCGGGTATCCTACTTGCGTCCCAGTTGATGTGGCAGATTGAGAAGGTGTTCACGGTTCCAGTGTCCTTACAATAAACCCATTCATCTGTGGGCCTGAAACATAGTTCGCAAAACATGCGGGGGGGAATCATGACACGACCGCACTTGTTGCATTTTCTCGCGATTATCCGTCCTTCCTTTAACTCCTTCAAATATCGCCCGATGGCAACCCCGTTGTCCCAGGCATACTCGAGGTCAGGAGTTTGACGGATGGAAAGGACCTTTCCGGCTTCTATATCCTTTTGCTTCAGGTTTGTAGCTCCGAGCTTGAATTTTTCGAGTTCCAATTTTTGCCCCCTTCTCTATCTTTTGAGAACCACTACCGTTCCGACTTGCATGAGGTCTCCCCAGGCCTGGGCAAGCCCGCACCTAGGGCTTCCTGGCACTTGCCTTTTACCGGCTTCCCCACGTAGCTGCAGGAATATCTCGATGGTTTTCATCAAGCCGGTCGCGGCAATCGGGTTTCCTACACCCAATGCTCCTCCGGATGGGCACATCGGCCTTGCCCCGTCTCGCTGGGTAACGCCATCGACGAGCAGTTGGGGAGCCTCGCCTCGGTCCGCGAGCAACAGTCCCTCCATGTGGTGAAGTTCTTTGTAGGTGAAGGGGTCGTAGGGCTCCGCTATCTCGATTTCCTTTTTAGGTTCCCTTATACCCGCCATGTCGTATGCCATCCTGGCGGCTTTTTCTACGTATCTTGGATAGGCAAGATCGCGGCTCGCCCAGTAGGCACTGTCGAGGTTCCACCCAACTCCCTCTATCCACACCGGCTTGTCCGTGATTCGCTTTGCCGCATGCTCTCCCGCGAGAACTATTGCCGCGGCACCGTCGCTAGTTGGGCTGATATCCAGTCTGTTCACTGGCCAGGCGAGGACTTCGCTGTTTAGAACATCGTCAACTGTTATCTCCATTGGAAGTTGCGCGGCAGGGTGGTCCATCGCGTTTTTCTTGTTCTTTACCGAAACGAGAGCTATGTCCCTCTTGTCGATTCCATAGGTTGTCATATAGCGGTTGTATTCCATCGCGAATATCCATACCAGGGTGGGGTCGAGAGGTTGCTCGGTCGTGTGGTCGAAGATTGTCTTGAAAGCGCCCTGCGGATGGGGGTGACAGGACGACATCTTCTCTGCGCATACTACGAGGCAAGTGTCGAACATGCCAGAGGCAACATGGAGCCAGCCATGTATGGGGGCAAATACGCCAGTGCCTCCTCCCACGAACTGCCTCATGTATGGCTTTCTCCACCCCCCGCAGCCGTCAGAGAGATATTCTCCCTTTTCGTGAACGCCATCGAATGCGTCTGGCGCCGTGCCGCAACTCACACTCTCGATGTCATCCAGGGTAAGCTCGCATGAATCGAGCGCCATCTTTGCCGCCTGCCAGGCGAGCTCCTTTCCCGTTTCTTGGGCTCTGCGCACGAACTTTGTAATGCCGGCGCCGACGATTGCTACTTTCTGACCCATCTAAAGACCTCCTCAATCGTTGGAAAGAACCACTACCGCGCTGGAGGTGGTGGGATCCCCACGCCAGGCTTGCGCGACTCCCTTATGCGCCTTTTTGACCTGTCTCTTTCCCGCCTCTCCCCTAAGCTGAAGAACTATCTCCGCGACTTTCTGAGCGCCAGAAGCCTCGAAGAGGTGTCCCACTCCCAGGTCCCCTCCCGAGGTGTTGACCGGCAACTCTCCGTGAATGGATGTCTTTCCATACTCCAGTGCCACCCCTGCCTCGCCTGGCTCGAACAGACGCAGCGCCTCCAGGTGCTCCAGCTCCTTATAGGAGACCTCGTCCGTGACTTCGGCTAAGTCTATTTCCTT
>JAQURN010000074.1 GCA_028715585.1 Actinomycetota bacterium
GTACAGCCAACACCTATAACCGCTACATCGTGTATATCTGCCATTTCCGCTCCTCCTTATCGAACAGGCCTTGTCTTCCAGTAATAGTTGTGAAATTTTCCACCCTCGTGAATCCTTCGAAACACGAGCTCGACTTCCATGTCCAACTTGACTTCATCCATCACCCTATCCGTCATCTGAGAAAAGATTCTTCCTCCTCCCTCGAGGTCGGTTATGGTAAGTGTGGTGGGGGGATTCTCGGAAGGGAAAAGGTAATCATGGATGAAATCAAAGAGTTTTCCTTTGCGGGCAAGCCTATAATCCTCATTCTGCCCGTAGGTGCGGCACTCTGGACAAATCCGGTAAGGCGGGAAGTAAACCGTCCCACATTTATTGCACTTCTTGCCATAAAGTGAATAGATTGTCTTGCGCTCCCTCCACATCAGTATGGGAGAAGAACTTCCTTCAAATTTCTCGAGGTCTAGTTGGTCCTTGAATTGCAAATACTTCGTATAACTTTCAAGGTCATGCTTCGAGCCAAGATGCCCACCCACCCCACGCCTGGAACCCGGCTCCTTGATTTTGGGGGTAACCTCCAGGAGGATGACGTCGTATGCATCGCCCGACCCAGCCAAAAGAATCTTGTCGCCAGGCTCGGCTTCCTCTAGCGCCGCGGAAAGCATCATCAGAGGTTGGGCGCACCCGCATCCTCCAACTAGGGCAAACAGTGCGTCTTGAACCTTCTCTGGTTGCTTTATCCCGAGGGCTTTTGCTACCTGGCTATGGGAGCGGAAATCTGGAGCGGAATAAACTAGCTTGTTTATTTCATCCAGGGAAACCCCGAAAGTTTCAATGGCACCCTTGAGCACGGAAACCATGTCAGGAACATATCCCTTTGAGGCGTAAAACCTTGGATTGAATTCCCTGATGCGGTCATCCTTGGGGGTTCTCCAGTTTCCCAGAATTTCATTGTAATGAGAGTACGTACCCTTTATTTCCGCCATCGGGTTATCCTTGCCAACGAGCATAGCCGCGGCGCCATCGCCAAGGGTTTGCTCCAGCGCGGATCCAGGTTCCGGCTTCCTGCATTCCGCTGCGCTCACCAGGATGCTCTCTTTGAGCCCGGCATCCACTGCCGCGATAGCCGCCATGAGCGCGGAGAGTCCGGCATCGACCGAAATTCCAAAATCCGCGGTAACCCCATCCTCGCGGAGATCGAGAGCTGTGGCAATCAGTGTAGAACAAGACTTCTCCTGGTAAGGCGGGGAAGTAGAAGCAAAATAAAGTCCGCCAACTCCCGCGGGTTCATCCTGAATACAATCACGCCCTGCCTCCACCGCCATCGTAATGCTATCCTCGTCGAAATTGCCCACCGCGATTTCCCCAGGAGCGGCAGGAATACCCCAGCTTTGGGCAATAAGCTTCCTCTGAAGCCTCAGCCAGGGAATGTAAGCCCCGTAACCAACTATTCCAGCCATGAAAACCTCCTAACCTCGAAAATGCCTCGTCCGAAAGTCATTTTCCTTGGGCTTAAAAACTCGTACCGACAGGGGGCATAATATCAAATTTGGGTCATTCTTTTTAGAGTTTTTCAAAATCGCATGTAGCATCACCCTCAAAATAGTAAAATAACAAGCGCAAGAGCGATTTTCACCAAGCGGCGCACTCACCTGTATTCGTAGAGGGGAGATAGCATGAGCAAAGTTCTCATCACTGGCGCAACCGGATTTATTGGGGGGCACCTGGTAGAAGCCAATCTGGCAGCGAAAAACTCCGTGAGGGCGCTGGTATTGCCCGATGACAGGGACGCGGAAGATCTTGCTGCCCGCGGCGTGCAAATCATAAGGGGCGATATCCGCGAATATGAAGACGTAAGAAGGGCAGCCGGGGGAATGGACATAATCTTTCAGTGCGCCGCGGTTGTCACCGACTGGGCGCCAAAAAGGCTCTTTGAGGAGGTTACTGTCGGCGGGGCGGAAAACGTCTGCAGAGCCGCGTATGAGGTGGGAATAACAAGACTGGTTGATATTAGCACCAACGACGTGTTCGGCCTCGATGAAGAATATGTGATGGATGAAACTTTCCCCTTGAGAAAGTGGGGAGAACCATACCCCGATTACAAAATCGAGGCGGAAAAAATTTGCTGGAAGTATCACGCGAAAGGTCTCCCCGTTACAATGGTGTATCCATGCTGGGTATACGGCCCTGGGGACCGCACATTTGTGCCAGAGCTTGCGGACGCCATCCTGAAGAAAGAGCTCATTTTCTGGAGAAAGGGCGCTATCGTTTGGCCTACCTACATCGAAAACCTGGTTGACCTGCTCATGCTAATCGCGGTTGACGACAAGGCGGTGGGCAATGGATACCTCGTCCATGACGGAGAATCGACAACCCTCGAGGAATTCGCAAGCGGAATTGCCAAAGCGCTAAACGCGGAATTTACCGTCAAGTATATGCCGTATCATGTCGCATACGCCGCGGCATGGATAATGGAAATCGTTTGGAAGCTCACAAGAAAAAAAACACGTCCTCTCCTCACTACCTATACAGTGAAAAATCTGGGCTCGAAATTGAGGTTTTCCATAGATAAGGCTAGGCGGGAACTCGGATGGGAGCCAAAAATTTCATACGCCGAGGGTTTTGAAAAAACCATGGAGTGGCTCAAAACGCTGGACCCCGAAAAGCTAAAGCAAAAGTGAGGCGGAATCCCTTCCGCAATCATTGCGCTTGGCGATGCTGTCACTCGAAGAAACCAGAGGGGGCTCATGAAAGACTTCGAGAATAAAAACGTGTTCATACCAGGGGGATCGAGTGGGATAGGGCTTTCAACCGCTAAGCTGCTCGCCAGCGAAGGCAGTAACATCTTAATCTTCGCCAGGACTGAAAAACGCCTTCAAGAGGCGGTAGAAAAAATCGAATCCCGCAGAAAAAACGCGGCACAAAAAATAGCATACATGCGATTGGACGTCAGCGATTCTGCCTCCGTGAAACGAACGATGAAAACAGCGGTAGAGAAATTCGGCGTGCCAGACCTGGTCATCAACTGCGTTGGCAGAGCGTATCCCCATTATTTCGAGGACGTCACCTTCGAGCAATTCGACGAAACTATGCACGTCAACATGTATGGTGTCTGGAACGTCTGCGCTGAACTCGTGCCCCTCATGAAAGAAAAAGGTGGAACCATAGTCAACATATCTTCCCTTGCTGGCTTGATGGGAGTCTTTGGGTACACCGACTATAGTGCCTCCAAGTTCGCTATCATTGGCTTTTCAGAGGCTCTCCGAAGCGAGATGAAACAGCACAACATCGACATACTAGTCTTATGCCCCCCGGATACAGATACGCCCGGTTTCAGGACGGAAAACGTAACCAAGCCAGAGGAAACAAAGGCGGTATCGGGAGCGGCAAAGGTAAAAACCCCTGATGAAGTGGCTAAGGCGCTAGTAAAGGGCATAAGAAAAAACAAGCCCTTGATAATACCTGGCGCGGAGGGGAAGTTTAGCTACGCCGTCAAAAGGCTATTCCCTTGGGCGGTCGAGATGGTCATGGATAGGGATATTCGGAAGGCAAAGAAGAAAAAAAGCTCTGCCTCATAGCCTCTTCTTGAATATTCTAAAGCTGACGCCGGCTATTTCCGAAATGAATCCTTTAGAGGTCTTCGGGCTTCTTGTATTCAACCTTCATCGGACCAATCGGCAAAAGCTCTTTGCCGTACATCTCATTTAGAAGCTCGGCAATCGCAACGTATATGGCGCTCGCGCCGCAGATGATGCCTATAATGCCAGCAGCCTTGATAACACCCGTGTTGCCCCAACCGTTCCCTATCGCCAACAACGCAAAGAGGACGATCAGTGTACCGAATACAACCTGCAAGCCCCTGTTAATCTTGAGCGTCCCGAAGAACATGCAGAGCGTAAAAAGCCCCCACAGAGCAAGATACCAGGCAAAACCCTTGTTGCCGACCTCGAGACTCAACGTTTCCCCTATGTAAGGCTTGGCGATAATTATGAAGCAGAGCGTCAGCCAGAACGCGCCGTAGGCGCTGAAAGCCAGCATGCCAAAGCTGTTCCCCTTCTTGAACTCCATATAGCCGGCAATTATCTGGACCGCGCCCCCCAGAAATATGCCCATTGCGAGAATGGGGGCGTCCATCTTGAATATTCCAGCATTGTGCAGATTCAGAAGTAGTGTAGTCATTCCAAAGCACGTGAGCCCCAGAACCGCGGGATTCGCCAACTTTTCCTGTTCCATATCATTCCTCCCTTTCATGTTGCCCAGATGACTTTAAGCTGTTTCCGAACATTTCCCGCGGAATTCTATCATCATTTTATGGGGGAGAAAGATATTAGCTTTTACACTTTGATTTTCCTGGACGTAAGTGCCGCTAGTTCGCGCTGATAGATTGCTTTTGTTTTCTCAAGCAGTTCGTCTAAAAAGTGTAAGCATTGAACCAGCGGTTGCGCTTGACATCAACCTGGCAGATTTATAGACTTGCCCAAAGTTGGTTTTCCGAGCAGTTTAACCTAAAGCGAAGCCAAGGTTGTCTGCCGATAGGGTAAACCTGGAAACGGGTTTGCCTCCCGCGCTCGGAAAGGAAAGCCTGGAATAGGGCCTTACAAGTGCGCCAGTGGTTGGCGTATTCTTTAATGCCGTTCTTTCCTGCGCGGAAGGACGGCTTTTTTGTGTTCTAAAAGAGGCGGAAATAGTATTCCGCTGAAAAGGAGTAAGAATACAAGTTTGCATGCAGCAGGTATTAGAAAGATAGGAGGTGGTTTTTCTTGGCAGATAAATTAGTAACCAGGCGCCAGTTCCTGAAGCACGCCGGCGCCACGGCGGCTCTGCTTGGCCTCTCGGAAGCCATGGCTCCCCAGCTGGCTAAAGCGCTTCAAGAACTTGCCAGTGGGAAGCCCCCGGTAATCTGGATACAAGGACAAAACTGCACCGGGTGCTCGGTGTCATTCCTCAACTCCAGTTACCCGATGGTCGCCGAGCTCGTCCTCGACAAGCTCTCCGTGCGCTATCACCCGACAATAATGGCAGCCGCGGGCTCTAAGGCTACCGAGGCTATCGAGGCAACAGCCAAGGAGCTAAAAGGGCAGTACGTATTGGTAGTTGAGGGTCCTATACCCAATGGGGAATTCTGCACTTTCGGTCTCGGAAAAGGCACAAAAGACCTCATGGGCAACGCCGTACCGAAAGACAAACCGATTGAAGAGTGGATGAATGAACTGGTTCCTGGTGCCGCGGCTGTAATAGCCAACGGCAGTTGTGCCTCGTTCGGCGGGATACCAGCAGCCAATGCCAACGTTACCGGCGCGACCCCGGTTGAGAAAGTCGTCGCCAAGATAGACAGGAAAAAGCCGGTGATAAATGTGGGAGGCTGCCCATCACATCCCGATTGGGTCGTGGGCTCAGTGATGAACGCCCTCTTGTGGATCCAGGGGGTGAAAGGGAAACCCGACCTCAATATGTGGAAGGAAGACAAGACGTTCTTCGGAAAGTTAATCCATGAAAACTGCGAGAGAAGGGCAGCCTTCGACGCTGGTCTATTCCTGGAGGACTGGAACGACTACAACCCCGACATGAAGCTCTGTCTCTTCAAGCTAGGTTGCAAGGGACCCGTTACTTACGCCGACTGCCCAACACGTCGCTGGAACACAGCCGTCAGTTGGTGCGTGGGCAGTAACGCGCCGTGCCAGGGCTGCGCCTCGCCTGATTTCTACAAAGGGCTTTCGCCGCTCTACCAGCCTCTGCCCAACGTCAACTTCCCAGGCATCACTCCAGCAACCGATACTCTGGGGTGGGTTGCCGCTGGCGCGACGGCGGTAGGCATCGGCGCCCATTACATTTCCAAACAACTCGGTAAGAAGAATGAAGAGAGTCCCAAAGGTGGTGAGAAATAGTGGCAAAGATAGTCAGTATCGACCCGGTAACCCGTATTGAGGGCCATCTGCGCATAGATGTCGAGGTCGAAAATGGTGTCGTCAAAGATGCCTGGTCGTCTGGGACGATGTTCCGTGGACTCGAGATGCTGCTGCGGGGGAAACACCCCTGGGACGCGCAACAGGTAACGGAACGAATCTGTGGAGTTTGCCCCATGGTCCACGGCACTGCCGCCTCCTACAACCTGGACAGCGCGACGGGCGTAAATCTACCCGATAACGCCCGACTGATACGTAACCTCATGCTGGGAGCCAACTTCATCCAATCCCACATCTTGCACTTCTACCACCTGGCAGCTCTCGACTACGTGGATATCACAGCGGTAGCCAAATACAGTGGAAGCAATCCCGAACTGCGGGCGCTCAAAAACAAAATCGTGAAGCTGGTCCAGGCCAAGGACGTCTATCCTTTCCTGCCCCGCTACGAGTCGTCAGACTACGTGAGCGACCCTGAGCTCGCGACGACATTGGTAGGTCACTACGTGGAAGCCCTCGAGATGCGCAAGCTGGCTCAGGAGATGATAGCCATCTTTTATGGCCGCATGCCTTCCCCTGGCGGCACCATACCAGGAGGCGTGACCAATCCCCCGACCCTCACAAACATGCTAGCGATGTCGGCACGAATCTCCCAACTGCAGTCGTGGATAGACAATGTCTATATCCAAGACATCCTGACGGTAGCTGGGGTTCCCGCCTATTCGCCGTTCTTGAAAGCAGGCGACTCGGGAGGTAACTACCTGGCTTACGGCGGCTTCGATGAGGATTCGAGTGGCACCAAGAAATTCCTGCCCACTGGGGTCATCTTCAACAACGACATAATGAGCGTCCAGAAGTTCAACA
>JAQURN010000075.1 GCA_028715585.1 Actinomycetota bacterium
TTCTCTTCTGCCCAAGAATGTAGGTTAGAAAGCCGATACCTATCAGGGGGAGGGAAAAAGCCGCAACGGGAAAAGCAACTATCTGAGCGGTAATAGTGGTTCCGATGTTCGCCCCGAATATAACAGGCACCGATTGGGTAAAGGTCATCAGCCCGGCATTCACAAAACCGACCAGCATTACTGTCGTGGCGCTCGAGCTTTGTATGATGGCGGTAACCGCCGCCCCAACCAGCGTTCCCCTCACGCGGTTCTTTGTAAACCTTCCAATCATCTGGCGGAGGCGATTTCCGGCGGAAAGCTGGAGCCCTTCGCTCAAAAGAAACATGCCATAGAGAAAAAGGCCAAGGCCCCCAATTAGCATGAGGACGCCAGACCAGATTGATGTCGCTTCGAGTTTCACCTGCCCGCCCTAATCGTATCGAACCGTCAAATTCCTACAGCAGCCTGCAGGATTGTATTCGGTTCGGGAACTTCAAGCAAGTGGGTCAAACCAAAAAATCAAATGGACTCTATATTCCATGTTGCGAAGCGGTCTTTATAGGGCGGGCAGGCACTCCAACATAGGTCGCCTTATCTGGAACATCCCCCGTGACCACCGCCCCAGCGCCAACGATGGCGCCCTCCCCAATCACCACTCCAGGCAGGAGGGTGGAGTTCGAGCCGATGGCGGCTCCCTTCTTCACGTATGGACCTTTATATTCCACATTTTTTGTTCCCATGTACTTGTCATTTGCCGTGCAAACCCCGGCACCAAAGAAGACATCCTCCTCTACCACCATGTCCCCCATGAGGTGGCACGCCGTCTGCACCCTCGACCTTTGACCTATGCGGCAGTTTTGCTCCATGGTTACCGCGCGCCCAATTATCGCCTCCGCGCAAATCCGTGAGCCCTCCCTTATGCCAGCAAGGTCGGCAACCATCGCGCGGAGTCCTATGTGGGTGCCCGCGTATATGACGACCCCCGCTCCTATGATAGCTCCGTCCTCGATAACGAGAGGAGGCTGAATTTCCGCTTTTCTCTTGCTAGCCTTTGCGGAAAGTGGCTGCTTGCCGAGCACAGACATATCGCCCACTGTGACCGAATCCCCGATGTGGGTGCCGGCTTTTATGACGGTAGAATTCCCTATTTCACACCCGTCTCCAATTATCACCTCGTCCTCGATGACCACGTTGCGGCCAACTTTCGTGGCTTTCCCAATCCTGGCAGTTTCAGAAATGAACTCACACATGAAAGCCTCCCCCAAATTTGCGAATCACCTTTTGAAAATCGCCTCCCCAAGAAAAATGGTTGAAGCCCAGCCCAAACACGAATTTCTCTGGTAAAATCCCGATACAAAAACTATAACCTTTCCGATGAAGCAATGGGATGCAGAATATCAAAAATCCTCGGGTATTCACTTCGGTACAAGGGAGACAACGATTGCAGGGAAATGACACCGAGCGGGAAAGGGAACCAGAAGTATCGGTGGTAATCATTACGGTCGGTAGAGAAAACACCTACAAGCTCGTTCCCTTGGTTCTCGAACAGAAAACCTCATTCGATTTCGAAGTCCTACTCATCGTGAATGGACCCATTGATGAAAAGAGGCTTAAAAACGAAGCGGTGCGCATAGTGAAAGAGAAATCGGGTCTGGGGATTCCCTACTATCGCAATCGCGGGACGGAAGAGGCGCGCGGCAGGGTAATCGTCTATATCGACGATGACGAGACCCCGATGGATGAAAACTGGCTAGAAAAAATAGCCTTGCCAGTTGTCTCCGGCGAGGAAAAAGTGGCGGTATCTGGATATTATGTCCCGCTCGGGCAAGGCTTTTTTTCAGACCTCGTAAGCATGCTCGGCTACCCAGGAGGCGGCTCCTTAGGCTGGAGGGCAATATGCAAGGTGGATGAAAATGGTTATACAGATAAGTTCCCAAGCGGAAATTGCGCGATAGAGAAATCACTGCTCGAAGAAGTGGGCGGCTTTCACCCTTCTCTAACCATTGGCACAGAAGATGTTTATCTCGGTGAGCAATTCCTAGAAAGAGGAGTTCGGATGCTTTACGTGGAGGAGGCAACAGTTTACCACGAGCCGAGAAAAGGCTTCCGCGAATTTATGCGTTGGCAATTTGGGCGAGGGCGCGCAATGTACGATTTGAGAAAACTCAAAAAATTCAGTGATTTTCAAAGGCCAGCCGTGTCGGAACGCCTCGTAAGAACCTACAATGTTCTCAAGGATACCTTCCCGAGCAGCAAGTTTCTCCCCATGTGTGGTATTTTCTTCCTGGAATACTTCCTGCACGGCATAGGTTACATGGCTCAGTGGTTCAAGCGTTCTTTTATAGAGAAAAGCGAGTGAAATCCCTTGAAAGCAGATAAAGTAAGCATCGTAATTCCAGTTTATAACGAAGAAGAAGCTATCGCCAGTGACCTCAAAACCATCAAAGGGGCAATGGATAAATCGGGCAGGGATTATGAGGTAATCGTGGTAGATGACGCTTCGACTGATTCTACCCCCGATGTCCTTGCCTCTTTCGACTGGATAAAAATCATACGCCACCGCCGTAACAGAGGTGGAGGATTCGCGAGAAACACGGGGATAAAGGGCGCAACAGGCGATGTGATTGTGGTAACCGACGGCGATGGAACCTACCCGAACCAAGACATCCCAAAGCTCCTTGACTTTATGGAGGAAAACGACCTCGACATGGCGGTTGGAGCAAGAAAAAAAGAAGCTGGCACGCTTAAATTCTTGAGGACCCCCGCGAAGTGGTTGATAAGAAAGATTGCGGAATTGATGTCTGGTTTTAAGATACCTGACCTGAACTCGGGCTTTAGGGCTTTCAAAAAAGATGTCTTCATGAAATACATGGACATCCTTCCATGGGGACATTCCTGGGTATCAACCATAACCCTTGCAATGCTTTCGGATGGATACGAGGTTGATTTTATGCCCATCGATTACTACAAGCGCAAAGGCAAATCCACCTTCCATCCTATAAAAGATACTTCGAGCTACCTTACCCTCGTTGTAAGGACAATAACTTGGTTTAATCCTTTGAAAGTGTTCATACCGCCAGCGCTTATTATTGGCATTCTTGGCTTGTGGCGCCTCATAGAGGACATCATCCGCTGGGATATGAGAACCGCGACCGTGGTCTTAGTTCTTGCCGCCATTCAGATAGCGTCAATAGGCCTGCTCGCCGACCTCATCGCGAAAAGGGGAAAATAGAAAAACCAGAGAAAGGATGGTTTTCCTACCGGACATGGGGCTTCTATAAAGAAGCCACCGAGGTGCGGCGCGATTCCATTACCCAAGGTAAAGAGAGGAGCACATGCAGGAAGTTAGCTTGAGGGAAAAAATCGAAACACACACTGCCACGGTGGCGGTAGTAGGGCTTGGGTACGTAGGAACTCCCCTCGCGAAGCTCGCTTTAGAAAGTGGTTTTAGCGTAATCGGCATAGACCCACTCAAAAAGAACACACCAGAGGCTTTGAATAGTTTCCCCCATTTCAGATTCGAAAGAAACTACAAAGCAGTAAGCCGTTCCAACTTGGTCATAATATGCGTGCCAACGCCGATTACGGCAAACGAAGTGCCGGATTTGAGCTATCTAGAGACAGCAATAGATGGGGTTTCCAAGAATTTCTTCGCCGAAGACCACGTTATTCCAAAACTGCTCATCTTAGAGAGCACTTCATTCCCAGGCACCACCAGAGAGATGATGCTTCCCGCCCTCGAAAACAGGGGGCTCGAGCAAGGCAAAGATTTCTTCCTTTGTTACGTGCCTGAAAGAATAGACCCAGGACCTCAAGGGATGGAAGCTGGAAGAATTCCACGCGTGGTAGGGGGAATAGACAAAATCTCGACGAGCCTCGGGGCAAGTTTTTATGCATCCCTCGGCTGCCAGGTGCATGAAGTTTCGCGCCCCGAAATAGCCGAGATGAGCAAAATACTCGAAAACGTGTTCAGGGCAGTAAACATCGCCCTTGTGAACGAACTTTCGCTACTCTGCCGAAGAATGGGCATTAATATCTGGGAGGTCGTAGAAGCCGCAGCGACCAAACCTTTTGGATTCATGCCTTTCAAACCAGGTCCAGGCATGGGAGGGCATTGTATCCCAGTGGATCCTTTTTACCTCTCATGGAGAGCAAAGCAGTTTGGCTTCTATACTGAATTCATAGAGCTTGCGGGAAAAATCAACAGGAGCATGCCTTACCACGTGGTGGAATGGATTTCCGAAGCGCTAAACTCGAAGGGAAAGGCTGCAAAGGGGTCCAACGTACTTATTGTCGGAGCGGCATACAAAGAAGATGTCTCCGACACAAGGGAGTCTCCAGCAATTAAAGTGATGGAGCTTTTAGAGAAAGGGGGAGCAAACGTCTCCTATCACGACCCATACGTTGAAACCCTTAAGGTGGCAGGAAAGGAATATAAATCCAGAGAGCTTACTCCGGAGGCTATACGAGATGCCGACTGCGTAGTAATCATGACCGCGCATCGAGCAATCGATTTCAGAATGCTTCTGGGGGCAAATACGCCTGTGGTTGATACCAGAAACGCGCTCGGAGCTCTTAGGAAACGCAAATGAGGAGGAAATTTGCAAGAAAAACCAACCGTAATCGGAATACTGGGCTACGGCTATTGGGGACCAAACCTCGCTAGAAACTTCCTTTCCTTGAAAAACGCGAAAGTCAAATATATCTGCGACTCGAACCCAACAAGGCTTGATGAAGCAATGGAAAAATGCCCTGGCGTGTCGCTCGTGGATGAGCCAGATGTCCTCTTCGAAGACAACGAAGTTGACGCGGTAGTGATAGCCTCGTCCGCGGTTACCCACCACAGCCTCAGCCGCGCCGCCCTCAAAGCCGGAAAACACGTTTTCGTCGAAAAGCCCATATGCACCAGGGTGAGCGATGGGGAGGAGCTCGTCCGTCTCGCGGAAACAAACCATCTCACACTCATGGTGGGGCACCTCATGATGTACCACCCCGCGGTGTGCTACATGAAAGATTACCTTTCCTCTGGAAAAGCCGGAGAAATCCTTTATGCCTACTCCAGGAGATTGAATCTGGGAAGGGTTCGCGCCGAGGAAAACTGCCTTTGGAGCCTCTGCCCCCACGACATCTCGGTCATAATCCATCTCTTCAACGAGGAGCCTGAGACGGTCATCGCAAAAGGCGCGTCTTTTCTACACGAAGGCATCGAAGACGTGGCATTTGTTACCATGTCCTTCCCAGGTGGAAAGATTGCGAACACGCACGTATCCTGGCTAGACCCTTCTAAAACCCGCTCCTTCACTGTAGTAGCCGACAGGCAGATGCTCGTCCTTGACGACATGGGCGAGGAAAAACTGAGCATTTTCGACAAGAAAGCCTATCCGACGGTAAAGGATGTGGCAATTGGATATGAGGAAGAGGTAAAGCTTCATTTCGGAGAAAAAATCGTTCCCCACATCGAGATGGAGGAGCCACTCAAAATCGAGTGCGAGCACTTCCTCGATTGCATAAAGACGGGAGAAAAGCCTCTCACGGATGGAAGGCATGGGCTTTCGGTCCTCAGGGTTCTTTCCGCGGCTCAGAAATCCATGGAAGAGGGAGGAGCTCCCACTAAAATCGCTCAAGGCAACTCCTACCCATCGGACAGGGGAAATTAGCCTTGGCTGGAAACTTACTCGAGAAAGCAGAGCGTCTTTTATGAAAGTCCCTTTCTGTGACCTCGCCAGACAAAATAAAGAAGTCGAAGATGAGCTCAAAAAAGCCATCATGGATGTAATCTCAAGCGGTAACTACATTCTCGGGCGAGAGGTCGAGCTATTCGAGAAGGAGATGGCAAAGTATATAGGTACCAGGTATGCTGTAGGGGTTGCCTCTGGAACAGATGCCCTCTATCTCATATTGAGGGCACTTAAAATTGGGGCGGGCGATGAAGTAATTACCACTCCCTTCACCTTCATTGCCACTGCGGACTCAATCGCAAGGTGCGGAGCAAGGCCTGTCTTTGCGGATATAGACTTCTCTACCTTCAACCTCGACTCCAATTCCGTCGCAAAAAAAATCACGCCCAAAACCAAGGCAATCCTAGCCGTCCATCTGTTCGGGCAGCCAGCAAATTTGAGCGCACTCGGAGAGCTAGCGCAAGAAAATGGACTTTACCTGGTGGAGGACTGCGCGCAGGCACAGGGAGCCTCACTAAATGGGAAGATGGTTGGCTCCTTCGGGATTGCATCGGCTTTCAGTTTCTTTCCAACAAAACCACTCGGTGGAATCGGAGATGGAGGGATGATCCTAACAAACGAGGAGGCACTGGCTCAAGATGTCAGGAGTTTGAGAGCGCACGGATCTAAAAGGAAATACCTTCACGAGCAGATTGGATTAAACAGCAGGCTCGATGAAATTCAGGCGGCAATCCTTCGCGTGAAGCTAAAGAGGCTCGATGAATGGAATGAGGAAAGAAAACATATTGCCCATCTCTATAACCAGAAGATAAAAGGGGCAGCGCTTCCCATCACTATGGAGGGAACCAAGCACGTCTATCACTGCTACACGATAAGAACGTCCAAAAGGGATACGCTGAAAGAGGCACTCGAAAGGGAGGGAATCGGGTGCTCAATATATTACCCCATCCCTCTTCACCTCCAACCTTGCTTCAGAAGCCTTGGCTACAAAGCCGGCGATTTACCAAAAAGTGAAGAGGCGGCAAATGAAGTCCTTTCGCTTCCGATATTT
>JAQURN010000076.1 GCA_028715585.1 Actinomycetota bacterium
CTGAACAGGTTACTGGAATATGGCTGCCGCAGGCGTATCTCCCTGAAAAGGTCTGACTTGAGCACTTCGATAAGAGTCTTTTCCTTAATGTTGTCCTGGGCAAAGTGAGAAAAGACACAAGGCTCAGCCGCCCCATCGGAGTTGATATGCAGATACAACCGCCCACCAGCCATGCAACCGCCAACTAGCGGCCCATCGTTCCAGAAATCGGCAAGGAGGATCTTCTTCGACCCCCTCAGCTCAACAAGCCTCTCCCTCCTTCCTATCCTCTGCTCGGGGGTCGTCATGAGGCTCATGTCGGGAAAACGCCCGATTGGTATGTAATTGAAATACCAGCCAATCGTGCAACCTCTGGAGATATAGAAATCGACGAACTCGTCACTCACCACCAAATCATTGTTTGCGCTGGTAGCGGTGGCTGAAAAGCCAAAGAGTACACCTGCCTCTCGCAAGTTCTCCATCGCTTCTATTCCCCTTCTCCATATCCCTCTTCCCCGCCTCTCGTCCGTTTCGTCCTCGAAACCTTCAACGCTTATACATGGAAGCGCGTTCCCGATTTTAGAGAGCTCTAAAGCCATCTCGCGGTCTATCAATGTCCCGTTCGTATATATCTGAAAAAAGATGTCGGGGTGATTTCGGAAGGTGTCGAGAAGATGCGGCCATGCGAATGGCTCCCCGCCGGATATCACAACGAAGCAGATGCCCATCTCCTCCGCTTCGGTAAGAACCCTATCCATGACTTCCTTTGGAAGGTCTTCCTTTGTCTCGTATTCCCCAGCGTAACACCCCGTGCAGCGAAGATTGCATCGCATGGTAGGGCTCACCACAATCAGAAACGGAGCACTGATTCCCTCCTTGTAATAGAGTTCATCCCTGGTCTTCGCGGAAGTAACCAGGTTGGACATGAAGTTGACCACACCCCTCTGACAGGAAGGCGAAAGCTCGGGGAGCCTCCTTTTTATCATGAACATTGCGGTTCTCAAAAAATCCCTTCCCTCGGGGTAGTTTATCGTTGAAATAAACCGCTCGGAAATCGACATCATCTGCTTTTCGGGGAGCATCCTCGCGATGTTCACCGCCGCGGCAACCGACCCCGACTTCACGCGCTGCGTTACTGCTCCCAGCATACTCATTTCCAAAGCCTCCTTACGTGCTCAAAGCTCCTCAAGCCATGCCGATTGCTTTTCCTGCCCTATTTACTGCCTCATAAAGTGTGAGAATCTGGGAAAAACTAAGTTGGCTAGGGGCATTCGTCTTGGAATCGGTTATAAGAGGCGCGATTTCCTTCTCTAGCTTCCGCGCCAGAGATTCTCCCTTGTGTGTGAGGAAAACAAGCACTTTCCTTCTATCCTCGATGCTCCTCATCCTTCCCACGAGCTCTTTTTTCTCCAGTCTGTCAACGAGGCCAGTCATGCTGCACTTCGCGCGTTGCAGGCTTTTGCTCAACTGGGTCAGAGTCTGGGAGCCGTTCTCGTAGAGAACCATTATTGCCCTGAACTGGGCAAAGGTAATCCCGTGAGCCTGCAATTGTTGGGTGCTTTTTTTCTCCCATTCTTTGAGAAGACTCATCATTAACTCGATGGATTTGGTCAGCTTGTCCACCATGCTGGTATGTTGGTTGGTAGAGTCGCTCACTTGTCCCTCCTTCTAAAAGTTATGCCCATCCAAGTTAGTTTGTATACAAACTATTTGTATATATATTATTTGCATACAAACGTAGAAGTCAAGACTTTTCTATAAAATTGCTCGAGGTTCACTACCCCCTCCCCCCCCAACCAGAGGTGGTGCTACAATGTTTGCGTTTATTACCCTGCTAGGCTGGGGAGTAAAAGGATGAAAAACCTAGTGAATAGAACGAAACCAGCGGGCTTCGGAAAAGGCTTGCCGGTTCTTTCGGATAGCCCGCTTTGCCAGATTGGTAACACGGAGGAAGGAGGCATACTTAGCCAAACTGGAAACTCGTGTGGTACCTGCTGCGCGACAGCTATCCTGAACTACTTTGGCATCCAGGTCGCAAGAGAACAAATCGATTCCGAGATAAGAAACTTCAACATCTTCACCGCCCCCAATCTCTTAGTTCGCTACTTGAGGGAAAAAGGGCTAGAAGCCACCTTCCTGAATGAGGGAAGCATCGAAGAACTCATAGGATACCTGGAGAGGAACATACCTGTCATTCTCCTGGTTGACACGCGACCTTATGACCCACTTAACCCCTTCCACATGCATTACGTCGTCGCCATCTCTTCGAGAAAAGGTGAGGATGGCTTCCATTTCGGATTCTATAACCCATGGGGACTCAGGGAAGAAATCACGGAGAAAGAGCTCGAGGATTCTTGGTCAAAGTTGCACATAGGTCCTTTCATATGTTGGGACCGCGCTCTCATACCGGTAGCACCACCTGGAACCCCCCTTCCCCCACAAAGAAAGGAGGGAGCGTTCGGCGTGGGGCTACTTGGCGACGCCCTGGCAAATTTCGTAAACGGAATCGCCCACCTGGTGCGGGATAGAAATCCAAACAAGGGACTAAAGGAACTGGCTCTTTCACTCCCCCAATTTCTCTTGGGCTCTTCTCTCTTCCTCCTCGAGCATATGGCATCCTTCGCCTCAGGGAATCCGCCACGAAGATAGCACCTCACCTTGTCTCAGCTGAAAAGCGCGCGGGTTTTCCCGAAAGGTATTCCCCTTCAGGATTGTGCCCCTCAAACCTCTTTCTCGCCAAATCGTGATTCCTCACCGCATAGCAATAGACACATCCATGAGGACAACTATCGTATTCGCCTATGTCGCGCGATTGGAAACATCCGCACCCCTGCCGGTGACTCTTTCTGGGAGCCCTTATTTCCTTTCCACTGACATCCGAAAGCCTCAAAGGGTCTATGCAGCTTGCGTCTTTCGCTCCGGGAATGAGGAGCTCGCGCTCACCGCAAACTGAAAGCTTCATATTGTGAGCCTTCGCAATCTGAACGAGTTCTCTCAGGAAACTTTTCTTTTGGTCCAGGGAAGGGTCCCACCAGGAAAACCCGTGTTTTTCAGCAGCGAGGTCCAGATTACGTTTTGTCTTTCGATAGATACGAGCAAAAGAGACGACGACTTCATCCGTTGCCCCCTCGAGCTCGCCCGCTAGCCGACGAAAATTCTCGCGGTGAAACTCGAAGGGCGTGAGGGAACTAAAGACGATGGTGTCATATCTCCAGACACCCGTTTTTTCGCCAAACCTTTCCGCCAGCATTCTCATATCCTCGAGGCGGTCTGAGACTTCTGTGTGCAAGCCCTCAAGTTCTTGAGGATAAGCGGTTATGGAGTACTGAACGACAAAAGGAAAACCCCGCTCGTGGACAAGATCGAGCACTGGGATGAATGGTCTCAAGTTCTTTGTCCAAAAGACAAAGCCGTCAACTTCTTCCCTGCTGAGCGAAACGCGATAAGGCTTCCCCCCGTACGGACTCAAAACCATGCAGTAACCAGAGCGGAGACGCCTCATAAACCATTCCCCGTAAAACGCCGGTATGTCAGTTCTGTAACTCGCCGAGACAATCATCTTCTCAGAACCTCTTGATACTTCAGGGACAGCAAGCCCCCATATTCGCGCTCTTCGGTTGCGCTCCTCGCATGAGCAGCACCTTGGCGCCCTTGGTACGACGCCGCATTTGTGGAACGGGGTGCTAACAATCCAGAAAGGCAGGTGAGAGCTGTTGATACCGCACGCCATGGTGGGCCCGGCAGACTCGAACCGTCGCTCGCGGGGAAGAGTAAGCACTCGAGTTCAGATGCACTACGCCCGCTCGCTCTTCCAGGGGGGACGCCTGTCCCCCCTAGGACGGTTGCTTACGCAACCTCTACCCCCCTAACTTAGATTGCCGGGGGGAATGCTCCCCCCGCAAAAAGGTCGCCCCCCTAGGTTCGACTCCCGCGGGAGGTTAAAAAAAATGGTGGGCCCGGCAGGACTCGAACCTGCGACCCATGGATTATGAGTCCACTGCTCTGCCAGCTGAGCTACGGGCCCTTTTACTCGCGTGGCAAGATTCATTCTACACCTTGCGACTCAAAATTGAAGTCCAAAAAGGTTTGCTTTGTTTTTCGAACAGAGCATCTTATATGTGACTCATATATAATAATGCCCGCAAATGAGTTTTTCATATTTTCGCCACTCGAAAGCTAGATTCCAAAGTTGAAGCAAGTCAATAAGCACATCGCAAAGATAACGTCTCTTTTGTTTTTACTGGTCATTGCGCTTGGCTGCATTCACCTCCCTCCCTCATCCGCCGGTGAAAATCCCTCCCCCATATCGGAAGAAAAGGCGGTGTCAAGAGCTTCCGCCCTCATGGAGAAGGTGCTCGAAGAAACGCGCTCCGACGAGAATGAGCCTTGTAGGATGCCCGAGTGGGAGGAGGCAAAAGCCGGCAAGGCTCTTCTTATTCATTCTCTTGACGGTAAACCAACGGAATACCTGGTTCCCATTGTAAAAACGGGAAGCATCTGCTCGGTGATAGGAATAAGTGCGAAAACTGGCGATTGGACATGGTTCAAAAAATGGGAAGCCAAGAAGTTCCCTCTCGTGAGTGCGGCAGAAGCATCCACAAAGGCTCTACAATGCTTATCCAAGCTCCGTGAAGCAATTCCACAGGCGCAAGCGAGAATCGCTCCAAACAAGGAAATATACTGGGTATTCGAGATCAAGGGACAAAAAATTTCGGAGGTCTATGTACCCGCCTTCAAAGAAAGCCCACCTTTTACAAACCTGGACCGCCTCCCATGGAAAAACGCTTTAGAAAAGTACTCTAGCCCCTCCAAAAGTCAACTGAGAGGCGGGGGCAGCTCTTACATCAATCAAACATCTTCGATTTATCACCAGAGCATTCCCACAAGCGGAGAGGCATACGCAGCCACACGCTACACTTCTTATTCCGGCAGCGAGCCTTCCGGAGGGTCACCTGGAGAGTATGACATACCCGTTCCTTACCATCCCCAACTTACGGATTACTGGTGTGGTCCGGCTGCACTCCAGATGGTTTTCGACTACTTCGGTCCTGATATCGACCAGGGAGAGATTGCTAGCGTTGCAAACGCGAAGTCTCACGTGGGAGTTTACTGTGACGACCTCTTGAGAGCCGCTCACTTCTCGGGCGAAAGCCAGTCCTGCCAACACTCCTATCTTCAGGGTTACACAAACAGGAAAATTGGTTACGCGGCTTCGGGCGAATTCTGGGCAAATGACGCTAATCTCTACCAAAATCGCTACAACGACCTCAAATACCTCATTTCGTCCAATTACCCAGTCATCATCCTGACCTACTATGATTCCACACACACTTCCGGGCATTTCAGGGTGGTAAAGGGATTCAACGACTCAGTCGGCGCTTTTATCGTCCACGACCCATGGTCAGCAGCCGGAGCCTTCTCGGGTCCCGACATCTTTTTCAATCAATCGTTTTTGGTGGACGATCTCTGGACTTACTCCAACATGTGGGGAATGATAACCGCCCCGTGGGAACTGAACATAGAAGCTCCTCCCCAAACAACAGCAAATGAGGTCTTCAACGTCAACACCCATGTAAACTATCCAGGTCCATCCCCACTAGGTGGGGAATACCCTTGTTCAAGTCCCACTGCCACGATTGGGATTTCAGACAAGCTCGAGTTAACGGAGTCCCACACAAAAAGCCTCCCCGGCATTGGGACGACAGGTTCTCGCGAAGACGTTTCCTGGAATGTAAAATCCAAGGAGAACATCGCTTCCCTTTCTGGAAACATCGAAGTAATCGCCGGGGGAAGGGTTTACGGAATGAGCCAGTCTTACTCCAGCTATTCTGATTTCATCGGTGGAGAAGCCACCCTAGGTAAGGCTTTCTACTTCGCGGAGGGATGCACACGTTCTGGGTTTGAACAGTGGCTTTGCCTTCAAAATCCAAATGATGAGGACGCTACTGTAAACATCACATATATGCTTGGCACTGGAGAGAACAAACGCCAACAAGTCACGGTAAAGGGAAAGAGCAGAGAAACCGTCAACGTAAACTTGGCTGTAGGGGCAAACCAGGACGTCTCAACAAAAGTGGAGAGCTCACAGCCGATAGTGGCGGAGAGGCCGATGTATTTTGCCTACGGGGGAACGTGGACAGGAGGACACGACGTAGTTGGAGCTGCCTCTCCTGCCAAGACCTTCTATTTTGCTGAAGGGACATGCCGTCCCAACTTCGACCCATATATCTGCATACAGAATCCAGCGGATGAAAAAGCAGAAGTCTCCATAACATACATGCTTGGAAATGGAGCAACTCATCCTCAAGAAGTAGAAGTCGGAGCTCATTCACGCTACACCATAAGAGTAATAGATGTTCTAGGAACAGGTGATGACTCTGATCATGATTTCTCTGCAAAGGTAGAGAGCACAAATGGAGTTGGGATAATTGCAGAAAGACCAATGTATTTCAACTACCATGGAACGTGGACAGGAGGACATGACGTCATGGGAGCCTCGTTCCCATCTACTACTTTCTACTTCGCGGAGGGATGCACACGTTCTGGGTTTGAACAGTGGCTTTGCCTTCAAAATCCAAATGATGAGGACGCTACTGTAAACATCACATATATGCTTGGCACTGGAGAGAACAAACGCCA
>JAQURN010000077.1 GCA_028715585.1 Actinomycetota bacterium
TCGTCGGGCAGTTGAACATTTTCGAGGCGGTGCGGGACTTAAAGCTTCCCTGCCGTATCCAGATAGCGGGGTCCAGCGAGGAATACGGGCTGGTCCACGAGAACGAAGTGCCCATCAAGGAGACGAATCCTTTTAGACCCTTGAGTCCATATGGCGTGAGCAAAGTTGGCCAAGACCTTCTGGGTTACCAGTATCACATGAGTTATGGAATGGATGTAGTGAGGACGCGCGCTTTCAACCATACCGGACCCCGGCGTGGTGAGGTTTTCGTGTGCAGTAACTTCGCGAAACAAATAGCCTTGATTGAGAAAGAAAAAAAAGAGCCGGTAATCGAAGTCGGGAACCTGGATGCTCAGCGTGACTTTACTGACGTTAGAGACATGGTGGGAGGGTATTGGCTTGCCCTGGAGAAAGGCGAGCCGGGCGAAGTTTATAACATCGGTTCCGGGAAAGCCATAGTCATAAAGGACCTCCTCCAGATGCTTCTTGAAATGACCGATGCCCAGATAGAAGTTCGCCAGGACCCCCAGCGAATGAGACCCTCCGATGTCCAAATACTCCTTGCCGATTCTACGAAATTTAGGAACCTGACTGGATGGGAGCCCAAAATTCCATTTGAAAAAACTCTGGAGGATTTACTTAACTACTGGCGTGAGAGAGTGTGAAACGTAGCTTTTGAGAATCTCTTTCGTTTTCTGAGGCGGGCAGCTGATGCGCAAAGGGGCAATCAAATTCGGAACTGACGGGTGGCGTGGCATTATTGCTGACGATTTCACCTACGAAGGGGTATGGATTGTCGGTTGTGCCATCTCGAGGTATGTCCTTAAAAATCCCGCGGGGGACAAACCGATGTTACTCATCGGATACGATGCTCGCTTTGCCTCCGATTCCTTTGCTCAACTTTGCGCGATGGCGGCAAGAGAGCACGACCTCCCAGTTTACGTGACTCGGAAGTTTGTCCCGACTCCATCGATTTCTCTTGCTACTGTGAAAAGAGGGGCAAGCGGAGCGATTATGATAACCGCGAGCCACAACCCCGCTTTCTACAACGGGATAAAGTTCAAGCCCCACTACGGGGGCTCGGCTTCCACAACCTTGACCGCCCGACTCGAGGAAGAGATTCGCGAGGTGGAAAAAAACCCGCCGCCACGCCCCGATGTCTTTTTCGAGGACATATTGGAGCCAGGAAAAGTGGAGTTCTTCGACCCCCTACCCGATTACCTCGACAAGGTCGTTTCTATGGTTGATAAGAGCGCGTTTAGTAAGTGGAATATGAAAGTCCTTTTCGACCCCATGTATGGAGCTGGGCAGGGAGTTTTTCCCGAGGCGGCTCTCGCGTTGGGTTTGAGTTGTGATGAGATTCACAATGTTCATAACCCCCTTTTTCCTGGTCTCCAACCCGAGCCGATTGGCTCCAATCTCCGTGAACTCACAGAAGAGGTAACAAAGGGCGGCTACCATGTCGGAATAGCGGTGGATGGAGACGCTGACAGGGTTACCGCGATAGACGCTTCGGGGAGGTTTATAAGTTCCCACATGGTTTTTGCCCTGCTTCTCAAACATCTGGTGGAAGTACGTGGGCAAAGAGGCGGGGTGGTAAAGACCGTCTCCACTACCAGTATGATAGATGACCTCTCGAAGCGTTACGGTTTGAAACTCCATGTTGTCCCTGTGGGTTTCAAATACATATGTGACCTGATGCTGGAGTCGGACATACTTATTGGTGGCGAGGAAAGTGGAGGAACGGGAATAGGTGGGCACATTCCAGAGAGGGATGGAATTCTGGTGGGGCTTTTGTTGCTCGAGATAATGGCTACCCATGGCAAGACGCTTGGCGAGCTGGTGGATGAGCTCATGGAAGACCTTGGAAGAAGATATGTTTATCTCCGCAAAGATGTGGAGCTTACCAAGACGCAAAAGGAAGCTCTTCTTGCCGAACTTCCCTCCCTCGAGCCCCGCTCGATTGGCGGCGTGGGGATTGAGAGGATTGAGAAGATAGACGGGATGAAGTTCTACAGGGAAGATGGCTCCTGGCTGATGCTCAGAGTCTCGGGCACCGAGGCGGTAGTGAGGATATACGCGGAGGCTACCTCTGAAGAAGAGGTTGCTAGCTTGGTTGGCGAGGGAGAAAAGATGGTTGAGCGGTTGCCGCACTAGCTAGTCTTGTTGTTGTTCGAAGTTTGAAAATGAACGAAACGGAAAAAAAAGAAAATCCCATAGACCTCGATGACAAAGAGGGAATATCCCTTATTGACTCCCAGGGAATGTCGGACGTCCTTGCCGCGTTTCCCGAGCAGATGGAGGAAGCTCTCGAGATAGGTGAGCAAGAGGTAAAGATTGACTCGACTTCTCCTATTTGCTCGGTTGTGGTATTGGGGATGGGGGGGTCTGGAATATCTGGCGATGTAGCCTCTTCTCTGCTTTCCAACTTCGGCTTCGAGCTTCCTTTTTCAACGGTTAAGGGCTATCGGCTTCCTCCTTTCGTGAGGGAAGACACACTCGTGATTGCGGTGAGCTATTCGGGAAATACAGAAGAGACGCTAGCATGTTTCGAAGAAGCCGTGCGCCGCGGAGCAAAGGTGGTGGCGATAAGCAGTGGCGGCAAGCTCGAGGAACTGGCTTCGGAAAGAGGAGTGCCATTTTGCAAGATACCCGCGGGGCTTCAGCCGAGAGCTTCCATTGGTTATCTTTCCGTCCCTATTGTTTCTCTCATCGAGCAAATGGGATTGGTGAAAGGTCTTGTCGCGGAAATAAAACAGTCCATACCTATGCTTAGAGAGAGGTCGAGCGAATACGGCTTTTCCAACCCTCTTGCTCGCAACCCCGCGAAAAAACTTGCCAAAAGGATTTTAGGAAACATCCCTGTCATATATGGCTCGGAGGGTTTACTTTCCGTTGCCTCTATGCGCTGGAAGGCTCAATTTAACGAGAACGCGAAGATACCCGCTTTCTTCAATTCCTTTCCCGAGCTCAATCATAACGAGACAGTGGGGTGGAAAAACCTCGAAGAACTGTGTTCGAAATTCCACATTCTCATCCTCCGAGAAGAGGATGCCCATCCTCGGGTGGAAAAGAGAATAGCGATTACATCGGAGCTGATTGCTGATAGCGTTGGGGAGATATCCGATGTTTTTGCCAGGGGCTCAAATCCCACCGAGAGGTTTCTCGACTTGGTTTACCTTGGCGACTGGACGAGTGTGTATTTAGCCTTGCTTTTGGGGGAGGATCCCACCCCCGTGAAGCGCATCGAAGAGCTCAAAAAGAAACTCGCGTCTGGGGGCTAGCCGGGATGGAAATTTTGCCCCAAGAGGTCGAATCCTTATCCCGTGCCGCCGCGAAAAGTCTGAGTGAAAATCTTTGCCTCGAGGAAAAACCCTTGTTGGTCAGTGTTCTCGGTTCGGGGTGGGAGAAGCTGCCTTCTGCCTGCGAAATAAAATCCGAAATCCCCTTCTCAGAAATTCCTGGGTTCGCCGAGCCAAGAGCAAAAGGGCACGAAGGCAAGATTGTTCTCGCCTCGGCGGGTGAAACGGATATCCTTTTTCAACTCGGAAGGCTTCATTGCTATGAAGGGTATTCTCCCCTTACTGTATGTTTCCCCATCTGGGCATACGCCGCCCTTGGCGTAAAAGCGATTCTGCTTCTCTGTGCTGCTGGGGGCTTGAATCCCGTATTTTTACCGGGGGACTTGATAATTGTTTCAGACCACATTCTATTGTGGGGAGAAAATCCCCTCACTGGCTTGCTCGATTCGCCAAATCCACGTTTTCATCTTGAGGGCTCCAATGTCTATTCCCCTTTCATGAGTGACGCGCTCAGGCAGTGTCTTCCTCCAGAGACTAGAGTCGATGTGGGGGTTTATGTTTATACAAAGGGACCGAGTTATGAAACCCTTGCCGAGGCTACTCTTTTGCGAGTGGCGGGCGCGGACGTGGTCGGCATGTCAATCGCCCAAGAGGCATTGACTGCCCATGCTCTCGGAATGGAGGTTGCCGCAATGTGTTGCGTGACAAATCTCCTGCTTCCTCCGCCGCTTACTCCTCCGACTCACGATTTGGTATTGGAGGTTGCGGGCAAAACCGTTGAGCGGCTTACCTCTTTCCCCGAAAGGTATGCCCGAATGATGTGTGATAGGCTCAAGTGAACACTTGAACGGAAACCTGGAGAACAAGAAAGGAAAGGGTTAAAAGGATGGATTTCGACATCGGGGATATTTCCCTAGCAGAGGAAGGAAAAAGAAGGATTGAGTGGGCTGGCGAGGAGATGAAGGTTCTCAAAACCATAAAGACGCGTTTCCAGAAGGAAAAACCCTTGAGCGGTCTGAGAATAGGAGCGTGCCTTCACGTTACCACCGAGACCGCCAATTTGATGGTCACCCTGAAAGAAGGGGGAGCTGAGCCATTTTTATGCGCCAGCAACCCTTTGAGCACCCAGGATGATGTCGCGGCTTGTTTGGTGAAGGAATTTGGAATAAGCGTTTTCGCGATTGAAGGAGAAGACAACGATACCTATTATCGCCATATCGAGAGCGTAATCGGAGCCAACCCCCATATCACCATGGATGATGGCGCCGACCTCATCACCACGTTCCACACGAAATATCCCGCAAAAGCAAAGGAGATAATGGCGGGCACGGAGGAAACAACGACGGGTGTTATTAGGTTGAAGAGCATGGAAAAAGACGGAGCTCTGCTTTACCCTGTTGTTGCCGTCAACGACGCGATGACCAAGCACCTCTTTGACAATCGCTACGGCACAGGTCAGTCGGCACTCGATGGCATAATCAGGGCTACGAATTTCCTGCTTGCTGGAAAGGTGATAGTGGTTTTTGGCTATGGATGGTGTGGGAGGGGTATAGCGTCGCGGGCTAGAGGACTGGGAGCAAGAGTAATAGTGGTAGAGGTTGACCCGCTTAGGGCGCTCGAGGCCGTAATGGACGGATTAGATGTGATGACCTCGACAGCGGCAGCCAAGGTTGGAGATATCTTTGTGACATCCACCGGCGATAAGAGCGTTCTTCGCTCCGAACACTTCGAACTCATGAAAGACGGCGCGACTCTTTGTAACGCTGGGCATTTCGATGTGGAAATAGACATACCCGCACTGGTTTCGATGTCTGTGGACCGCCAGGTGGCAAGACAGCATGTGGAGAGATTCACTTTGAGGAATGGAAGGAAGATATTTCTTCTTACTCAAGGCAGGTTGGTGAATCTTGCCGCTGCTGAGGGGCATCCCGCTGCCGTGATGGATATGAGTTTTTCTAACCAGGCGCTCACTGTCGAGTATGCCAGGAAGAATTCTCAAGACCTCGAGAGAAGGGTGTATGGAGTCCCGAGCGAGATAGACATGGAGATTGCGAGGTTAAAACTCGAGAGTATGGGCATAAACATAGACAGCCTTACCCCTGAGCAAGATGAGTATCTCCACAGTTGGACGATTGGAACTTGATTGGGCGAAAGCCATATGAGACTTTCGCTATCGAGACTGCCCGGGGAGCGCTTAGCTAGTTCGCTTCCTTTGAAAAACTAGTTCCCAATTATAATACCCAATAATGGGCAGTTTAATTAACCTTAATTTTTTAAAAAGCTTGTTGTTCAGATAAATTGGGTGAGGGGATTTTAGCCTCCTTAGAATAGAATCAGAAATTGGAAACCAAAACAAAGTTTTTTTGTTCTCCAAAACCTCAAAATTGTTCTTTTCGAGAATATCTAATAACTGGCTATCAGCGGAATATTCTCTTAAATGGGTGGGGTCTAATCTCCACTTGCCATTACACCTGTAGAAGTACCAACCTTTTGAATACTGTTGATAAATATGCAACACCATCTTCAGATAACAGCCGGGCTATTTCTTGAATCATTTTAGAATCATCTGGGACATGTTCTATCGTTTGCGTAGAAACCAAAAAATCTATACTTCGATCCGGCAAAGGCGTATTGCAAGCATCACCCACAACACAGTTGAACTCATTGTTTATTTCCCTTGCTCGCTTTACCCTGGTTTGCGACAAGTCAACTGCATAGACCTTTTTATTTTTCAAATAGCCTCTTTTATTTAAAGCGTATAGCAAACCTCCATCTCCGCACCCTATATCAGCAAGTGAACTAAAGTTTGCGGTTCTTAAGCATTGCTCAAGGAGTTTCGGGATGTTTTCGGTATAAAAATAAATATGTTGTTTCGAATATTTTTCGATATCCATAACAAGTAAGAACTAACCGCCTGTTGGACGGCACATCTGTCTTCGCCCCAGGTCGCCTTTTTTATTTCCTTCCCTACAAACTTTAATGATAGCATTTCTCAATAAGGCAACGGAACGGGTTTTAACCTGTCGCTAGCTGGGAGAAGCTATTGACGCTGGGCAGAGGAGTGCTGGGAAGTCTCTAAGGGAGGCCATGTTCTTCGATGAGGCGATTGGCGAAGGAGAAAGACGGGGGCTCATGGTGAGGGTAGTATTTGTTCTTCCTAAAATGGGGGAGTTGTGAGGGCGTGGGAATAGATTTCTCTTCGAATGTTACCGTTGCCTCTGACTCCGTGCATTTTCA
>JAQURN010000078.1 GCA_028715585.1 Actinomycetota bacterium
AGGGTGAAGAGTCTGTGCCCACAAGCCAAGATTGACATACTCTGCCTTCCTCATGGCTCGAAGCCAAAAAATGAGGAGCTCATGTTCCAGGGCTCCTACGGCGGCACTACCTACAAAAACAAATGGGCGCTCCTTGTGGGCTCCAACCCAATGTATCCTCAATACCATTACAAAAACCCTGGGAAGCTCGTTCCCAGGATACAGGTAATGGACTACGACCCCAAAGACGGATCCGGCTTGGACGGTTCAGCCTACTGGTTGGAATTCTTCGATAAGCACCCAGAACTTCGCTATATAAGCGACGGAAACCCATCCACAATCTGTGCCCCATTCTACATGAGGCATCGTCTGCTCCCAGACAAAATTCCCGCGGGCATGAGTTTTTGTGGATACTGATTCCGCGCAAGTATGTCCACCCAAGGTTGATGAGAACCAATGAGAAGAAAACATACCTTTGTAGATAAAAACAAAAAAGGACTACTGAGGCAAAGAAGGGCTGTGTCGCTCGCGGAACTGGAGACGCCGGTCGAACTCAAAGAGACCTTTTTCGAAAGGCTTTCCAAATTCCTGCCAAGAAGCTTTGTGAAACGCCTGGAGGCTTTGAGCCCTCTGCAATACATTCTCATATTCTTATGCGTAGCTTGCCTTTGCTTCCTCATCTGGTTTTTTTGCTTCGAGTTTCCCTCGCCGATTGGAAATCTCCATCCATCTCCCGGGAATCATCTCAAGGAACCAACCGTAGCAATCAGAGCCTCCTTCGACCGCAAATTCAAGCCGAAAGACTTGAATCTGCAAATCGACGGGAAAAAAGTGGAACCTCAAACCTCCAAAGGGAACAAGTTGGAGACTTCGGTTCAACTCGGGGATGGCAAGCACGAGGCTATGGTAACAGTGAACCAGGGAGGGCTCATGGGAAAAAGAAGCTCGCGCTGGAACTTCTTCGTTGACACAAAACCCCCGAGCTTGGAGATTTCGAGCATCAAGTCATCCAGAAGCGCAGGGGGCTCGAAAAAAATCAGCCTCTCGGGAAAAACGGATAATGACGCGAGCATCAAGATAGAGGGTAAAACATGCAAGGTAGAAAAGGATGGTCGCTTCAAAACATCTATTCATGTCCCCACCTGGCAGTCGCTGAAGGTTATTTCTACAGACCTCGCTGGAAACAGCACCTCTGAATATATCGTCACGCAGGATAGAACTCTCGCCAAAGGAATCCACGTGACGATGTACAAAGCCTCAAGCGACTCAGACCTCGACAAACTGATTGGATTGGTCGAAAGGACTGAGCTTAACGCGATGGAAATCGACCTCAAGGATGAATCCGGGGAAATCTGCTTCGACCTGGCGAATCCGACCGCAACGGAAATCAAGAGCTCACGAAAATACCTCGACATCGACAAGTGCGCGGACAAGCTGAGATTCAAGAACATATATGCTATATGCCGCATAGTCACGTTCAAAGACCCCACCCTTGCCAGGGCAAAGCCGGGACTCGCGGTTAGAGATCCCGCGGGAGGGCTTTGGTCAAAAGGCGAATGGGTGGATCCATATTCAAAAGAAGTTTGGGATTACAACCTGGACGTCGCCGCGGCGGCGGCACGCGCGGGTTTCAACGAAATCCAGTTCGATTATGTGAGATTCCCATCCGATGGGGATGTAACTGAATGCAGGTATCCAAGCCAAGACAAAAGAACCCCCAAGGAGGTAATAGAAGGCTTCTTGAAAGAGGCAAGGAGGCGACTTTCCCCTTATAACGTCTTCATTTCCGCGGACTTGTTTGGGCTGACCGCCAGCAAGCAGGGCGAAATGGGGATAGGCCAAGACGTGCGCATGATAGCTAGGTGTGTGGATTACATCTCACCCATGGTGTACCCATCTCATTACAATCCTGGGGAATACAAGATAAAAAATCCGGAAGCAAGTCCGGCAAGTATCGTGAGCAGATCCCTTCAAGATTTCAAAGAGCAAACCAAGGGCACTTCCTGCAGCCTCAGACCATGGCTGCAGGACTTCACTCTCAGAGTTAGATACACCCCGGAAATGGTAAGAAGCCAGATAGAAGCCGCGGCTGGCGAATCTGTCAATGAGTGGCTTTTGTGGAATCCAAACTGCAACTATACGGAAGCGGCTCTAAAACCGGCAGGTGCTACAAAAGAAAAACACCAACAAGAATCCCCGCCGCCATCCCCGCAAAAAAAATAGAGAAAACGATGAGAATAGCTTTCCTCACCTTGCTTCGTGCCTCCCGCTCCACATCGAATATCGCCGGCTCGAACTCGCTACTTGCATTTCCGCCAGATGAAGAGACTGTAACCATGCTCCCCTGTAAAAATGGGGGGTGTTCAAATCCGTTCTTTTCCTCCATCATTACCTCAATTCTTCAAGGTCTTCCAGCGAGAGGCTTCTTATAAAACCTTCCAGCAATTTCCCGGAAGCATCTATCTTTTGTGGCACCAGATTCTGGTAGCCCACGTCGTTTGGGTATCCTCCCCCAGCTTCACACCACCTAATCCATACCGAGGGTATTCCCTCCTCTTCAAAGGGAATATTATCGCTATCCGTGGTAGAATCCACCCTCTCCGCGAGAATATTTTTCTCCCTCGTATAGGTGTCCACCTTCGCCTCGAGCCTCCCTGGGCCCTTCCCCGCATCGCCCAGGGCAAGAATGCTGCCAACTCCCACTCCATCGAGGCAAATCATTCCCACAATCTTGTTTGATTGAGAAAGGGTTCGGACAAATTCCCGAGATCCAAAGAATCTCTTTGAGCCATCCAGGGCAGGGCGAGGCACGTTTGCCCCAAAGAAGACAAATTCCAAGTTGAAAAGCGCGGGCGAGCGAGAAAAAACCCTCGAGAGTTCCAAAAGGACTCCCACGCCCGAAGCGTTATTATCAGCTCCAACCGATTCGCCAGCCGTGTCATAATGTGAGCCAATCACCAAAGTATAATCTTCCTTCCTCCCCCTGCACGTGGCAACGATGTTTCGAGACTCGAAATCATGTCCAAAGGAAAAGCTCTGTTCCCCAATTTTGTATCCGTATTCCGAGAGTTTTCCCGCGATGTATTCCGCCGCTTTTTCTTCCCTCACGGAGCCGGCTGGACGTGAGCCTATTTCCTCCGAGAGCACATACGCATGGCTCATTGCCTGAATCATTCTGAAATCCAGTTTGCCGTTGCTCTCCTCTTTTTGAGCCTTTTCGACCGGCTCGGTCTTCTTCTCTGGCCTTTTGGAGACTTCTTTCGAAGGCTCGCCAAAAATGAGGTTCGAAGCCACACCGGCCCCAATGCCCCCAAAAAGCGCAATGACAACCATCAAAGCTACTACCTTTCCTCTTCTTTTGCTCATCGGGCGACCACCCAAATTGCCTCATACATCTAAAAGAACATCTCGAGGAATATAGCAGATGCCCATGACCTCATCAATGAAGTCCAAGCTTGCGCACCGTTAAGGGCTGCACTAAACATGAATTTGTTGCACAATTAAAGGCAAAGAGCATTTCCAAAAGGAGGATTAGTTGGGAAAAGTGTTCATAGAAAAATTCCCACATCGACCCGGGGGACACTGTGGCAGTACCGCCATGAGAGACATCTTGAAATTTTATGGGCATGACTATACTGAGGACATGGTCTTTGGTATCGGGGTTGGGATTGGATTCACATATTTCAAGCACCCAGAGATGGTGCCTCCAGTCTATATCGGGGGAAGGATTTACAACCTGGAACAACTCCTCTCCAGGAATCTTGGTTTCGAGCTGGAACTGGTAGAAGGCATCGACAACAAGCAAGCATGGGCAGATGTCAAAAATCTTTTAGACAAAGGCATACCCACGATGGTGCACGCAGACGTTTACTACCTGGACTATCTCAGGGCAAAAAGGCACTTCAGCACCCACAGAATCGTTCTGGTGGGATATGATGAAGATAGAGGGGTGTCATTCGTTGCCGACAACGACCGTGACACCATTCAGGAATGCTCGCTTGAAAACCTCGAAAAGGCAAGATCGTCCGCCTGGCTTCCTCAGCCAGCAAATAACGCGTACTACATAATCCGGGTACCACAAGAGCTCGAGCCGCTCGAACGAGCAATCCCTCGATGCGCCTGAAGACCTCGGGGCGAGCCTCGTCCTAAGTAATCTCTCTTGATCTTTCAAAGACAAACAGCAGAATCGAGATTTTAAAAATCAGTAGCCGGTGTAGCCCTCGGCAAAGTACCAGCTCTCCTGGGGCTCAGTTACCCCCATTGTATTGTGACCTCCTGCCCACTTTCCCTGATAGTTAAAATAGATTGACCTCTCTGCAATTATCCCTGTGGAGCTTGTTGTCTCAAGCTTTGTGGAGAACTCACAGGACTCAAAGCCGGGGATGTCATCAACCTTTATGGTAGCTCTGCTTTTTGCACCTATGTGGTAGTAGGTAGTTAATGTGGTGCCATCAGCTTTTAGAAATGTAGCCTTTACTTCTGTCTTTTCCTCTTGGGGATTCATGAGGAGTATAAAGCTATCGAACTCCTCTGCAGTATATCCTTCTGCAAGATACCACACGGGAGATGGGGATGTTGCCCCAGCTGTGTCATGTCCACCATCTATTCCGTGGTAGTCAAAGTACATTGCTCTTTCCGCGACTATTGGCTCATCTGATGAAACAAGGGTTGAGAAGGTTGCAGAGGAAAGCTCACTCATATCATCTGCCCTCACTGTGTATCTGGAGTTGGGAGATATAGTCTTTTTTATGGATAGGACTTCTCCATCATCCTTCATGTATGTGTATGTTACTTTTGCCCCTCTTTCATTTGGGTTTGAAACAAGTATGTAGGTATCGAACTCATCCGCGGTATATCCTTCCGCAAAGTAGAAGGTTTTAGATGGAGAGGGTATTCCAGCCTGGACATGTCCTCCAATCCTACCGTGGTAGTCAAAGTACATTGCCCTCTCTGTAACTATGGGCTTTGATGATTCTATCTTCATGGATAGCTCTGTAGCAGAAAGCCCATCTATCCGGTCCACCTCTACTGTTGTCCTTGAGTGCGCGGGTAGGGTGTAGCTTTCTCTCTTGGTCTTAGAGCCAGGAAGAATGAAGGTAACCTTTGCGTCTGTTTTCACGTCCCCTGGGTTTTGAAGAAGAAGATAGGTGTCAAACTCCTCTGCTGTGTATCCTTCCGCAAAGTATGATGTGGTAGTTGGGGTGCCCACCCCCGTGCAGTCATGTCCTCCCTTATATTTGCTCCTGTAATTAAAATACATTGCGCTTTCACAGATTATTGGATTGGTTGAGGTTACCTCCACCTTTGTAGATACATCCAGTGCTGGTATCTCCTGGTTTACGCATACAGTTTGTCTTGAGTTGGCTGGAAGTATCTTCTTCTTAGAGATTGTCTCCCCGTAGGGAAGCATGTAGGTTAAGGTTGCTTCCGTTTGGTCAGGGTTTGGGTTTTCAAGAAGGATATAGGTATCGAAGTTAGGGGGATCTGATACCTTCTGGGCATACGGCCTTAGAGGCGTGCCCTCTCCCTGGGAGCCATACCATACGGCAAGGTAAGAGCCGTCTTCTACACTTTCATCCGGCCTGGGACAATCCGGGCCATCTGGCAGCCAACCTGGTGTTATCTCGCCCACCGCGTTAAAGTGTAGACCCCTATAGTAAAACCCTCCCCGACAATCGCTGACGAGGTGGGACCTACCAGAGATGCCTGGGATAATCTTTCCCTTCTCGCCTCCCCAGGCTGGATCAAACCACCGGTCGGTGGTAACGCGGAATACTACCTGTCCCTTGTCGGGAAATATCAGCGTTCCCCCACGCCCATCGGTCATGAGTTGGTTGAAGTTTAGCGTGTCCTCCTGTATAAGGACGCTTCTCTCCTCGTTTCCCCATCTGTAGTCGAATTTCCCATCGGCGGTTACTCGGGCGCAGTATAGGTTAAACGTAGATACAGGCCCATATTCGGAAACGTTCTCCAAAATCAAGGCGAAGCAACCGCCCTCGCCATCTAAGCATAGGCTTTCGATTTCCTTTTCAATCCCACTAGCAGGGGTAACACGAGCAACCTCTACTCCATCCTCCCATCCTTTTTTAAGCTTTCCATCCGGTCCAAGTCGCCTTATTCTGTCATCTTTTTCACAGGCGATGAAAAGACCGCCTGCGCCATCGGAGATGATAAGCTGCTCGCCGTATTGGGGCACCAGCGTATCTTTTACTATTCCCCCCTCTGGCCATCCTTCGTGAGCGCTTCCGTCTGGGTCGAGGCGTTGAATGACTCCAACAGGGGAAAAACAGGCACATGCATATACTCCCCCCTCGGGGGCGGGAAGGAGGGCGCGTATGCCAGGTATCTTCCCTTCCTCCACCCTGAAAAACTCTTTTCCATTTGCATCCCAGCCAGAAGGGACCTCCCCCTGGGGGTTGATGTGGGTGACCCTCTCCACGTCTGCGTCAGACCAGCAAACGTAGGCTCCATTTGAGGAGTCAGTGCATACTAGCAGGTCGGGCCACTTGTGGCCTGGCTTCCCAGGCCTTATTACCCTTGCCT
>JAQURN010000079.1 GCA_028715585.1 Actinomycetota bacterium
CCTTCGAAAGGAGTGGCGGAGGGAGCGACGCGAATGTGTTCACTAAGAATGGAATCAAGGCGATAAATTTGAATATAGGAGTATATAACCCACATAGTAACGAAGAATATGCAAGAAAGGGCGAAATGGCAGCCATCGCTAATGTTATCTTCTGCCTGGCGGAGATGCTTGCTCAAAGTGGAGGGCTTGGAGGTTGAGCACTTTCCGAACTGCGAAAACGGGTACTGTTTCTAAGTGGGGGGAAGGAATAAGCCTTGCCACTGTCCGTTTCAACGACGGTTCTTCGGGCGAGGCTTTGGTTTTAGAGGAGCTCATAGGTTTTGTAGAGCTAGGAGATACAGTCATTGTAAATACCACCGCCGTCGATTTGGGGTTGGGATCTGGCGGTTACCACTTTGTATTGTGGAACTGTTCGCGCGATAGCGTTTCCACAGGGGAAGAGGGCCACATCATGAAACTTCGCTATACCCCTCTCCAGCTCAATGTGAAAACTATCGAGGAAGAGCTCGAGGACACTTCTTGCGAGCCAGGGGAAGTTCTGGGGGGAATGCCGGTGCTGGCAGGCTCTCTTCACAGCCAGTTGCTCCCTTGCGCGCTTTCTTACAAAAGTGAAAATCCATCTGGACAGCTAGTTTACATAATGACTGACGGCGGGGCGCTGCCGCTCAAGTTCAGTCGCACTGTTCGGTTTTTGAGGGAGGAGGGATACCTTTCTTCTACGATTTCCTGTGGGCACTGTTTCGGGGGCGAGCACGAAGCCGTGACGATATTCGGCGCGCTCGCGGCATCGAGGAAGATTCTGGGGGCGGACGCGGTGGTGGTAATGATGGGACCCGGCATAGTGGGAACGGGAAGCGTCCTTGGATTTTCGGGGATGGAGGAAGCGATAGCTATCAATGCCGCTGCCTCCCTTGGGGGGAGGCCGGTGGCAATTCCCAGAATTATGTTCAATGATCCCAGGGAGAGACATCTGGGTTTGAGCCATCATTCTATATCTGTTCTTAAGTTTGGAGCGAGGGCAAAGGCAGTGGTTCCCATCCCTTTCATGAGAGAAGAAAGAAGGGAAAGAGTGTGGTCTCAGATAAAGGATAGTGGGATTGACCTGATGCACGAAATTGTGGAAATAAAAGCGGAGAAGGTGATTCCTCTCATAGAGAATTGTGGTTTCAGTCCCAGCGTCATGGGGAGGAGTGTGAAAGAGGAACCAGAGTTTTTCGAGGCGGCAGGTGCTGCCGGGATGATTGCTGCTCGGTGGTGATGAGTTTGACTTATGACATAGCCAACCATGAGGTTTTGAAAAGCGAGGAAGCATTTAAGGGAAAAGTGATAAGAGTTTTCCTGGAGGATGTGCGGCTTCCGGATGGGAAGGTTGCCAGGTGGGAAAGGGTTGTTCATCCTGGCGCGGTGGGGATGGTTCCCTTGTTTGAGGACTTGACTGTCCTGATGGTCAGGCAGTACAGGCACGCCGTGAGAGGCCCTCTTCTTGAGATACCAGCCGGGAAGCTTGACCCTGGCGAATCTCCTGAAAATTGCGCTCAAAGGGAGTTGGCGGAGGAAACGGAATACACCTCGAAATGCATAGAAAAGCTCGCGGAATTCTACAACTCACCCGGTTACAGCGATGAAAAGTTTTACCTCTACCTTGTTCGCGACCTTGAGCCCACTGAATCCAAATGCGAAGCAGATGAATTCTTGATTCCCGAGCGATTGCCTTTGGACAACCTCTTCTCGATGATTGCGAGGGGTGAGATAAGAGACGCGAAGACTATCATCGGTTTGACGCTCACCAGATTTTTTCTGGAGGGAAAATACAAACCCTCGTTATAGAGTCACGGTTGCCAACTTTTGAAATTTGACATGGAAAAGGTTGAAGAAAAAGAAAACTTTGAACTTTATGATGCCGCTCGCGAATTCATCAACTATTTGAGGGTGGAGCGCGGAGCCTCGGAAAACACGATAGGTGCCTACGCGAGAGCACTCGCTAGATACGTGGATTTTCTCGAGTCGAGAGGAATAAAAAACCTCGATGAAGCAAAGCGCGATGATTTAGTTTCGTTCGCGGGCGAGCTTGCGAATAGGGACGGCACACACCTTTCGTCAAAATCGGCGGCGCAGATATTCAGCGCGATACGAATGTTCTACCGATTCGCGATTACGGAAGGTCTTTGCGAGAATGACCCTTCCAAGGTCCTGTCTTCTCCCAAGACCGTTCACAGGCTTCCAAGGGCTCTTACCCGCGAGCAGGTAGAAAAGTTACTCCAGAGTCCCTCTGGGGATGGACCTAAGCCTTTGAGAGACAGATTCATTCTGGAGATTCTTTATGCCACCGGAATGAGAATATCTGAGCTCACAAGCCTCGATGTTGACCGATTGGACTTGAGCAAGCGGACCGTTACCTGCCTTGGGAAAGGATCCAAGTGGAGAACGATTCCCTTCGGGAGCTATGCCGAGGAAGCCGGCCGGAATTACCTGAAAGAAGCAAGGCCGGTTATCCTTCGCGGTAGGAAGTCAGACGCCCTGGTTCTCAATATGCAAGGCACGAGGCTTACGAGGCAAGGTTGCTGGAAAATCACAAAGAGCCACGCGAATGACGTTGGAATAGGAGACCTGGTAAGCCCTCACGTGTTGAGGCACACCTTTGCCACCCATCTTTTGGAGGGAGGGGCGAGCCTTCTGGTGGTGCAGGAGCTTCTGGGGCACGCGAGCATTTCTACCACCCAGATATACACTGAAGTTACAAGAGAGCACATGCGCGAGGTTTACATGAAAGCGCATCCCAGAGCCTTTTGATTCTTGCCGATGGCTTTTGGCATAAAATCTCTACTTCGGACGAATATAGTTTTTGTCCTTGTTGTAATGGAAGGCGGCAAATAAAATGAGCGCCAGGAGGAAAAATTGGGAAGCTGGCGAGAGATACTCTACATAGTAGTTGGGCTTTTTATAGGGATGATTCTCCACGAATACATGCATGGCAGAATTGCCGACGCCTTAGGTGACCATACCGCCAGAAACGCTGGGCGCCTCACCTTAAATCCCCTGGCGCACATAGACCCCTTCGGGACGATTTTGATTCCCCTTGCTCTCCTTTTGGTTTCAAGAGGAAGCTGGATATTTGGCTATGCCAAGCCGGTTCCAGTAAATCCCTTTTTTCTTAGGAAACCACGCCGCGACATGCTTCTGGTTGCGCTCAGCGGACCCCTCACGAATCTGGTGCTTGGATTTTTGTTTGGGCTTTTTGGTTTGCTTGTTCGTCTTGTGGGTGGGGCAAGCCTGATTGGGCTTCTCGACTTCTTCTATTGCGCGGCTTATATCAACGTCATACTTGGCATCTTCAACCTCATACCCATTCCTCCGCTCGATGGCTCGCACGTAGTGGAGTATTTCCTGTCTCCCTCGGCGAGTGAGCAGTACCAGGCGATAGCTCCTTACGGTTTTCTTTTGATACTTGCTTTTCTGGCTCTTTTCGGGGGGATATTCTTTAGAGTCTTAACCCCTATATTTGGCGTCATATATCGTCTTATTTATGGAATTTAGCAACTGCGAGAGAGGTGAAAGAGGCTTTGAAAGAGAGGATAGTAACCGGCTATAGGCCCAGTGGGAAACTTCACCTGGGCCATTATCATGGCAATCTCAAAAACATGATAAAGCTCCAGGAAACCGAAGAATGTTTTTTCTTTGTGGCTGACTGGCATGCTCTCACTACCTCTTACCGTGAATCGGTAAGCCTTGGTCCCTATACCTCCGACATGGTTCTAGACTGGCTTGCCGCGGGGCTCGATCCAAATAAATCGACTATTTATCGGCAGTCGGACATAGAAAGCATCCCCGAGCTCGAGCTTTATTTCTCGATGGTCATTCCCCTTGGGGAGCTAGAGCGATGCCCGACATACAAAGAGCAGTTGAGAGAACTAGATGCCAGAGTAGTCAATACCTATGGTTTCCTTGGCTATCCGGTGCTGATGGCTACCGACATCCTTATAGTGCGCGCCCTGAAGGTTCCCGTTGGGGAGGACCAGGTTCCACATCTGGAGCTCACCAGGGAAATATCTAGGCGCTTCAATTCTATATATGGGAAAACTTTCCCCGAGCCTGTTCCCCTTCTCTCGAAGGCTCCCAAGATACCTGGGACGGATGGCAGGAAGATGTCCAAGAGCTATGGCAATTGCATATATCTCACCGATAGCCCTGAGGAAATACAAAAAAAGGTAAGAAGGATGATTACCGATCCGGCGAGGGTGAGGAGAGAGGATAAAGGTCATCCAGAGGTGTGCACGGTTTTCGAGCTCTATAAAGCCTATCCCCAGATGGATTTGGAGATAGTAAAGGAGAGGTGTAGGGAAGCGCTTGTCGGTTGCACTGACTGCAAAGACGAAATTGCCCTTGAGATTGCCCACGACCTGGGGGAATTCAGGGAGAAGAGAAGCGAACTAGCCAGAAAACCGGAGGTGGTGAGGGATGTTCTTATGGAGGGGGCAAACAGAGTAAAGCCAATTGCCAGAGAGTCATTGCTCATGGCAAGGGAGGCAATCGGAATAGGGAGGCTTTAAGGTCATCTAGATGTTCGAAATAAAAATTGACGTGTTCGAGGGCCCACTAGATTTACTGCTCCAGCTTATAATGGACGAGGAGTTGGAGATTTATGATGTTCCGATAGCAGCAATCACTTCCAGCTACCTCAAATACCTAGAGAAACATCCCAGGATAGACCTCGAGGACATGAGCGAATTTCTGGTAATTGCGTCAACGCTCCTTCTAATCAAGGCAAGGTCATTGCTCGCGGGAGAGGAGGATTTTGAGGAAGCCGAGGAAGTTTCCCAGGCAATGGAGAAGCTGATTCATCGCCTCGTCGAATACAACACCTTTTCCAACGCCTCAAAGTTTCTCGAAAAATCCTACATCCAGCATGGGAGATACTTCTCGCGGATGAGAGAGATTGAAAGGGATTATTCCACTCTTTACCCCGACCCCTTTGAAGGGGTATCCATCGAGGAGCTTGCCAGGTCGCTTGGACAGTTGCTCGTGGAGAGCGTCTGTGAAAATGTGGATTTGTCTCACATCACCTCATCATGGGTCTCGGTAGAGGAGCAGATGGAGAAAATCCAATCTCTGCTCCGTAAAGAGCGCCAAACCACTTTTTCCAGGCTTGTGGAAACCCATAGCGCGAGGAGCGAAGTCGTAGCCACTTTTCTTGCCATCCTCCTTTTGTACAAGGATGGGGAAATAAATCTTTTCCAAAAAAGACCGTTTGCGGAGATAGAGATAAGAAGACTAGAGTCGGAGGAGAGCAATGCCCGAGTATGAGGGTGAAAGCGAAGAAGAGTTAAAGAGCGCTAGAGAGGAATGCCCCTCCCTGGAAAAGGTTATCGAGGCGCTTGTTTTCGTCGCTCCCGAGCCGATTTCCCTTGGGGAAATATCTGATTTGACCGGAGTCGAGGTTGCCGCGGCGCGGGAAATGATAAACCGCGTCTCGGAATTTTACCTCCGGGAAAACCGGGGAATCGTTATCCGTGAAGTCGCGGGAGGATTTGCTTTTTATACCTCCAGCGACACCTCTCCCTTCGTTTCGAAGTTGATATCCACGAGGTTCAATCCCAGGCTCACTAGAGCCGCTCTCGAGACGCTTGCGATTGTTGCCTACCTGCAGCCGGTCTCCCGCGCGAGGATTGCCTATATAAGGGGGGTGCACTCCGAAGGGGTGATAAAGACGCTCGAAGAGAGAGGACTAGTGGAAGTGGTAGGCAGGGGAGAAGGACCTGGATTTCCCGCTCTCTACGGCACCACTAGACATTTTCTGGAAAGGTTCGGCCTCAATTCACTGGAAGAGCTTCCAGACTTAAATGATTTCGTTCCTGATGAGGATACAATCAGAAGGATTGAGAGGAGCCTTTCGGGGGAAAGCGTTCCGGAGGAGAAAGCCCAAGATGGAAGGGGAACGGATACAGAAGATAATAGCTCGCTCGGGGATACTGAAAATCAGTAGCCGGTGTAGCCCTCGGCAAAGTACCAGCTCTTTTGAGGCTCATTTACCCCCATTGTGTTATGACCTCCTGCCCACTTTCCCTGATAGTTAAAATAGATTGACCTCTCTGCAATTATCCCTGTGGAGCTTGTTGTCTCAAGCTTTGTGGAGAACTCACAGGATTCAAAGCCGGGGATGTCATCAACCTTTATGGTAGCTCTGCTTTTTGCACCTATGTGGTAGTAGGTAGTTAAGGTGGTACCATCAGCCCTTAGAAATGTAGCCTTCACTTTTGTCTTTTCCTCTTGGGGGTTCATGAGGAGTATATAGCTATCGAACTCTTCTGCCGTATATCCTTCTGCAAGATACCACGCAGAAGATGGGGATGTTGCCCCAGCTGTGTCATGTCCACCATCTATTCCGTGGTAGTCAAAGTACATTGCTCTTTCCGCGACTATTGGCTCATCTGATGAAACAAGGGTTGAGAAGGTTGCAGAGGAAAGC
>JAQURN010000080.1 GCA_028715585.1 Actinomycetota bacterium
GCGCCTTGGGATGCTTTTCAAACGAAAGATGGAAAGTGGCTTATGATATGCACATTGGCGGGTGAGGGGACCGAAAAAGTCTTCAGAGCCATTGGCCGGGACGACATAGCGGATAAATACAAAGGGAATGACGAAGAATCCATAGAGGCTCGCTCTCGAGATTTGGCTTTTCTCAATAAAGCATTTGCCGAATGGGCGGCAACCAAAGACAGCCAGGAGCTTAAGGATTTCTTTCTCGAGTTAAGAACTCCGTGCGGGGAAGTGAAGGATGTGACCGAGCTGTTGGAAGATCCGCACTTGAAGGCTAGGAACATGGTTGTCGATATAGACCACCCCCTACTAGGTCAAGTAAAAACTTTCAACACTGCAATAAAGTTTTTCACTAGTGAGGTAGGGATATCTTCTGGAGAGAACCCTATGGATCCCCAAGTCGGAGAGCATACCAACGAGGTTTTAGGCAACTTCTTAGGTCTTGGGAGTGCCGAGATCGAAGCCTTGAGAACCGACGGGACGATTTGGGCTTAATCTCGGGCTCGGATTAAGAAAGGGGTTGGCAAAATGAGTGCAGAACTGCAAGCGGGCGGAGAAGCCAAGAGGGTCTTGTCAAGGTGGGACCTAATAGCAATTGGTATTGGCGCCGTAATTGGGTGGTCGTGGATCCTTTATGCTGGTATATGGTCATCACTCCCTGGATCAATTGGCGGAGTGATTGGCTGGATAATAATTGGCTTGTTATGCACGTTTGTGGGGGTTGTGTATGCCGAGCTTTCTTCAGCCTTTCCAAGGGCTGGAGGAGAGGTTGTTTTTGCTTTCGAAGCCATTGGCGAAAAAGCCATGATTGCAGCTTCCTGGTGCGTCTTGGCTCTTTGGGTAGGCCTCCTTTGTTTTGAGACAATAACATTCCCGATAATATTAGAAGGGCTGGGATTTCCTATTCCTCACGTAGGGAAGTTATACACCCTTGCGGGAGGATCTGTGTTTATTAGCACGTTTCTGATTTCGATCGTGGTAAATGCGATTTTTGCCTACCTGAATTACAGAGGTATACGACCTGCTGCCATTCTTCAGACAATTGTGGTGGCGTGCATGTTTATTGGGGCCGTGTTCTTTTTTATCAGCAGCCTTTTCCGCGGCAGCCCGGCGAATGCAAAACCTTTGTTTACTAGTGCAACCGGATTTTTCACAATTCTTCTTTTGTTGCCTGGATTTATGTCTGGGTTTAATGCGATACCTCAGGCTGCTGAGGAGGCGTATGTCGAGCCCAACATTTTGGGAAAATCTGTTACAGCTACTGTGTGGGGATCAGTTTTGTTCTACGTTCTAATCGTGATTGGTCTGTCACTGGCCGCCCCTCTAAGCGTTCGTTCAGGTGAAGGGCTGGTGGTTGTGAAAGCAGTGGATTTGATGTATCACGGTTCGCCAATTGCCAGATATATTGTTCTGGTTGCTTCGCTTCTGGGAATGTTGACCACGTGGAATGCTTGTTATATAGCTGGCAGCCGGCTAATGTTTGCATTGGGGAGGGCGAAGGTTCTGCCAACATCTCTAGGGGTATTGCATCCCAAGTACGGTGTGCCACACCGCGTAATCCTAGTTCTCTTTGGAGTTAGCAGCTTGAGCTGTTTACTTGGTACCAGCGAGTCCATTTATGTCGGGATAGTGGATGTATTTTCGTTCTTCCTGGTTATCGCTTGGCTGCTGACCAGCATCTCCTTCATTCGGTTAAGGTCTATGCGTCCTGACTTAGAAAGACCATACAAGGCTCCAGCTGGGAAGGCTATCGGCTATGTAGCAGCCATATTTTCAGCGGCATATCTTTTGGTATATACGCCTCTTACCCCATCAGGGTTAAAAGCAGGTGAATGGATAGCGGTAGGTGTGATTGTGCTTGTGGCCGTCCTTGTTTATTTCCTGTGGAATACAAAATCGGGCTACTTACCTCCGGAGGAGAGAAAGCGGCTTCTCAGAGGGGAATGACAGGACGAAGACCGATGACCCAATGCCCCTAAATAGAAACACCGTCTTAAAGAGTATAGCTGAAATGAACCCCGAGGTGGGGGGCATCTCGGTGACCACCAAGGATTACAGGGCGATTTAGATATGGCAAGGGCATCTTGCCTGCGCAGTGCTTTTTTACTGTGCTGTTGTTCTTAAGCGCGCGGGTGATTGTGTTATACTGCTTGAGAAGCAGAAGGTTTCCCTTCTAGTTGACTTTCCGAGTTTTTTGCTCTGATGCTTTCTATCCTATGGAGTGGAGGCATTCGAGCTCTCCTTTTTTATGAAGGCAAACAGTACAGAAAAAACTAATACTGATAGCGAAGCAACCTTCACTCCCCTTGAAAAGGAAAAGGGAGAGGCAGGGCTCTTTCACGTCCTTGCTCGCCGGGATTTTACTATTCTTCTTGCGGGAGCGTTCGTGTCGAACGTTGGGACATGGATACACAACTCTGCTCTCCTTTGGCTGGTGAAAGAGATGACCGGCTCGGATGCTTGGGTTGGGGGGATAAATCTCGCGAACTATCTTCCGATTCTTTTTTTGGTTGCCATTGCTGGTTCCCTTGCCGATTATCTCGATAGAAGAAAACTCATTCTTGTTTCCCAGGCGGCAATGATGTTGATTGCCTTTGCCATGGGGATGTTGCTCCACTTCGATTTAGCGTCGATATGGTTAATTTTCGCGCTTACTCTCATGATGGGGATTGCATTCGTGTTTAACTTCCCAGCCTGGCGCTCCATCATTCCCGACCTGGTTGCCGAGGAGGAGCTCACAAGTGGCATAGCATTGGATGCTGCTCAATTCAACATGTCCCGCTTCATTGGTCCCTCACTTGGCGCGATAATATTGGTTATGCTTGGCGCGGAGTTTGCCTTTTTCATAAATGCCTTGAGTTTCCTGGCTGTAATCGTGGTCCTTTTGCTCATTCGCACCGACCCACCCGCCACGACGAAGCCCAGTGGTGGCACCATGGGGCACGTCATCGAAGGGGCAAAGGAAATCTGGGGGATGAGCTGGTCGAGGAATGCTCTCATTTTCCTCTCGTTCTTTTCTTTTTTCGGGCTTTCCTATATCGCACTGCTTCCCGGTCTCGCGAAGGACGTTCTTCATATGGGGGCTTCTGGATTTGGGTTGATACTGGGGTTTGTGGGGCTTGGCTCATTCGTGGCTGCGCCACTTGTCATATGGCTCAATCGCAACTTCAGACAATCGGAAATAATAAAGTTTTCCGCGCTTGCGTTTTCGGTTCTTCTGTTGGGGATGTCCTTTTGCAAAACGCTAGCGGTTGACTTGGCTATAGCCTTTGGCCTTGGAGTCTCGACCCTCACACTGGTTGCCTCGATAAACACGGTTTTGCAGTCGAGGGTTGAAAGGCAGATGCGAGGTAGGATAATGAGTTTCTACATACTTGTCTTCCAGGGGATATCCCCTGTTGGAGGGCTTCTATTCGGCTTTATTTCGGACAAGGCCTCCCTTCCCGTTGCGATGGGGATAGCGGGCGCTGCCGTGATGGTTCTGGCTATATCCGCGTTTGCCTTTAGGGGGTTCTTAAAGGGCGTTGTTTCCCCCGACCACATAGCTCGTTTCCCTGAGCCGTTCGAAGGTTGATGTGCTTGCGGAGGGCTCTCCTAGCCGTACCTCTTTATGAATTCCCTCCTTTGGCTTTCCGGCTGGCATGAGGGTTTTTACATACACAAGGGCGCTGCCGGCTTTCCCGACAATTGGGACCACCTTTGATATTTCCCCGCCGGAGCAGTGGAAATTGCCGCTCCAGTTGGGAATCTCAACAGCTAATCCCTCTATCTCCATTGGTACGGCAAGGTAGCTGGATATTTCCCAACCGTATTTGCCTTCTTCCAGTTTTCTTGCTGAGATTGCGGGTTTGGAAAGGCTATCCAGGTCGGTTTTTCCTCCGATGACTGAACCGTCGTAGAATGGGAAAGAATGCAAATCATCGAGGTAGGAGAAGCTTTCGATTGAGCCACCTCTCACCTTCACGAGGCGATACCCGGGATATTTTTCCTCTTTTCCTCCCTCATCGAAATAGACGCACGTCTGGCCCGCGAAAGTAGTTTTTCCTTCCCTGTTGCTCCAGGGAAGGCTTGCCAGGATATCCTCGTGGAGGTGCCCGCTCATTACCATGTCAACTCTGTATTTCTTAGCCAGTGTGAGCAGAGCCTTTCTTCCCTTTCCACCTCCTCCCAGCTTGAAGATTCCCGCGAAGGTCTCGTTGTTGTACGCGGCTCCCCTGCCCTCGATATGGTATGGGTCGTGGTGAAGCATGAGGAAGCGGAGCTTTTGAGCTTGGGCGCGCGCGAGGTCGTCCCTGAGCCATCCAAGCTGTCCATCGAAGGTTTCGGGGTTGTTCTCTTTGGTGGCACCGAGTATCTGACCCTGCCATTTTTCGGGATAGATGATGCTTCCGAATTTCTCCATGACTACGCGTTTCTCTAAAGGCCACTCGAATGTATTTGCGGCTGTGAAGTGGCAACCTCGGAAGTCAAATGAGTAGCAGAGGGGGCCCAGGTTTTCTTCCCATACCCTTATTCCATCGACCTCGTTCACGTACAAGTCATGGTTGCCGGGGAGCGCAAACACCGGCACCTCGAAGCGCGTGAGGGTTTGATAAAACCAATTGAACTCCTTCTGGTAGTCGCCGGGGGCTTTCTGGGCTCTTATGAAATCGCCCAGTAATACTACGAAATCGGGTCTAATGAGGTTTACTTCGTCTATTGCCCTCTCGAAGAAAATGGGCCTCCCATCCTCTGCAATTCCCTTGTCCGTTTGTTTCTCCATGAACGCTGAGATGTTTCTTCCATGCACATGGATATCCGCTAGGGTGATGAAATCGAAATCCTCGCCCCCTTGGTCGGTTACGAAAAGCGCGTGAGGTTCTGAGTCGTGAAATCTTTGGCTTCCCAGAACTCCATCTACTGAAATGTCGTATAGCTCGCTTGGCGCTGCCTTTGGAACCTCAACTGCCACCTTCCATACATTGGATGTTTGAACGTTTTCGCTTTTGTAAGGCCACTTTGCTGATTTTCCCTTTTGGAAACCAGCTCCTTGGAGCTCAAGGGAAAAGGAAGAAATCTCGGGGCGGGAAGGTTTTGCGGTGAAGTTCAGGACGGGCGGACCTTCTGGTTTTTCAGTGTTCTCCAGGCTTGAAAGGTCAAGCTCCATCTCGACCGTTCCGCCTGCTTCGACCAGGGCGGGATAACCTATCGTGGGCCAGATTAGCTCTTCTATATTTCGCTCGGGATATTTTGCTTGGCTTGCAGGGAATGCCCCCACCCCGGAGTAAAGCACGCTGGCGATGATGCTGTAAATTACGATTAGCACGGCAACGAGGATTAGGACAATGCGAAGGGTCCGCTTGAGCGCTTTTGATTTCATTGCTCCCCCCTGTTTGGCGATACTTTTGTGATTTTACCGCTTTTTGGGTGGGAAACCAAAGGGATAAGCAGAGTGTCTTGCGTGCGGGGGTGCGCCATCTTCTCAATCTGGTGCTATAATGCCCCCCCGACTTCCGCCACATTCTTTGCCCAACCCTTTGTATGCCATTTTTGCGCTCCACCGCTATAATGTCTTTTGCACAAAGCAGCAAAGGAAAGTTGTTTTGTAGAGAAGAAAGTTCGTAAGGCAGGCTATTGTGTGGAACATGAAGAGCTTTCGAAAAAACTCAAAGGCGAAAGAGTGCATCACACTTTTGATTCTTGCGCTCCTTGTCGTTCTGCCGCTGTTTGGGCTAGGGCATGAGGGGGCCTTTGGGCGGAATTTCTATCCTGGTAAACGCATCGTCATTTCGATTGCGGACCAAACCATTTATTTCCTCGAGGATGACATCCTCGTCAAGGCGCACTTGTGCTCGACCGGCAAGGACAGCACGCCAACTCCTACCGGGGTCTTTTCCGTTACCTCTCACATGCCATACCAGCCCTCTGGGAATGTCATCCTCTATCACCTGCTATGGTTTCACCCAAACTATGCCATGCACAGTCTTCTCTACGACCCGAAGACTCAAACATGGAAGGGTGCCGACACGCTTGGAAGGAAAGCTTCACATGGATGCGTGAGGCAAGCGAACCACGACGCGGAATGGGCTTATAACTGGGTCCCAGATGGAACGCGGGTGGACATAATTGAGCAGCACTTCGAGCTGCCTCCTCCCCCTCCTGAACCATATACTGGTGGGCACTGCGCGGTTGGGGTTCCCTCTCCCGCCAAGACCTTCTACTTCGCGGAGGGAACATGCCGCCCTGGATTTGAAACCTACCTAGCCATCCTCAATCCCTCTGGAGAAACCCAGGAGGTCGAGGTTACCTACATGCTGGGGGATTCGACTACTAGAGGGCAGAACGTGGTTGTCCCTCCCGCCTCCCGCTACACCATTTCGGTAAAAGAATTTCTCGGGGAGGCTGATGACCAAGCACACGACTTCTCA
>JAQURN010000081.1 GCA_028715585.1 Actinomycetota bacterium
GAGAAGGAAGGTCTCGTACCCGTAGGCTGTGGCTCCTTCGGAAAAGTACCAGCTCTTAGAGGGAGCTTCCACCCCAATAGAGTCCGTCCCTTCCAGTCTGCCAGGAAGGTACATCGAACGTTCGCATATTATCTCGCCGCTCGATTCGACTTTCGCAGAAACATCCTCCCCAGCAACAACATCATTTACGCGCAAAGTTGAACGGCTTCGAGGAGCAATCTTGCAAGCAAGGGGAGGTCGCGTGCCTTCCTGGGTATAGAAGGTTGTGTTCGCCGTAACTTCTGCGTCCCCGGGGTTTTGAATCAAAATAAACTCCTCGAAACCGTAATTCGTCGAGCCCTCCGCGAGATACCATTCGTTGGAGATGGAACTATCAACCATGAAGGCTCCTTCCGCCCGCGCGGACGCGCCCCAGGGGTCTCGAACCACCACATCCCACATACCAGCTAGTGCTAGTGCACCCGAGAGGTCGAACTCGCAGGTTATCGAAGTCGAGTCGCAGCCAAGGAGGGTGCCGAGCACCGCGTTTTCTCCGTAGTGCTCGAGGGTTACCCTAGGAGTGGAAGAAAAGCCTTCCCCGCGAATCTGGACTGTGACTTTTTCCCCCACGCGTCCGTGATTAGGGCTAACTCCCGAAATCGTGGGGCTTGTGAGAGGAGGACGAGAGCCCTTTAGCGCGGCATTCGCGTCCAGCAAGCCCCAACCATAATCAAAGTCCCAGCCGGTCTGCCCCAGGTCCTTTGCGGTGCTTGTGATGGCAGCGGTTATCTCCGAGGCATCCCAATCCAGATGATGAGACCTAAGAAGCGCGGCTACTCCCGCAACATGTGGACACGCGCAAGAGGTTCCCACCATCGAAACGATTTCGAAACCGCTTCGTGGGCTACCAGTCCTTCGATAGCTCTCCTGAAGTATTCCATCCTCGAAATTCTCTCCATCTCCTCCAGGCGCGACGAGGTCGAGCTCTTTTCCATAGTTGGAGTAAGAAGCCCTCTTGCAATACCTGTCCGTGGCGCCAACCGCGATGACATTATCGCACGCTGCTGGGTAGCTTACGCTCCCCTCCCCCTCGTTCCCAGCGGAAGCGCAAATGATGAGGCCTTTTGAGGAAGCGTAGTCAATCGCATCCTGAAGCGCCCTACTCGAGTCGGTTCCGCTCAGGCTCATGTTTATTACATCAGCCCCCTCCTCCGCAGCGAAGGTAATGCCATCTATGAGGGCTGAGTCGCTTCCATCTCCGTTTTTGTCCAAAACCTTGACCGGCATCAGACTGCACCCAAAGGCGACTCCCGCGGCTCCATACGAGTTGTCGGTACTTTGGGCAATCGTTCCTGCCACATGGGTTCCGTGACCATTGTCGTCATCGGCGTACTCATCATCATTTACGAAGTCGTAGCCGCCCACGAAATTGCCAGAGAGGTCTGGCGACTTTCTGTAAATACCTCTGTCCTCATAAGCAATTCCGGTATCGAGCACGGCGACCACTACCTCTTCTTTCCCCTTCTCGACTTCCCATGCGTCCACCATGTTTATGTCCGCGCCCCTCGAATCGTCATTCATGTTCCACTGTTCATCGAAATAGGGGTCATTGGGAACGAAATCCGCGTGGCGAAAGTAGTTTGGCTCCGCGTATTTCACAAGCCCAGAAGAGCGAAGCCGCTCGAGAACCTCTTCCGCTCCAATTCCCTCAAACCGAATCCTCTCTAGCCCCTTCAGCCGAGACGGTTCAAAGGCAATAGCGTTTATGGCTCTTCTCATTCTGGCGATGCTGCCTATACCTACTCCTTCCTTGAACCTTACGAGCACCTCACCTGAAGAAAAAGCTCCTCGGGATTCCACCCGGTTGGAAATAGCGCATGCGCTCCGGGGCAAAAAGACCGCCGTTGAAAAAAGCAGGCTCAGAAGGACAAAGAGGAACAAAAACCGGCAAACTGTGCATTTTATCCGCTCAAGCATTACCTGCCACCGTAACTTTCCCAGGGAGAAACAAAAAAACGGTTGAATCCCGAGACAATGAGAGTCCAGCAAATACCTTACCACACCCTTCCCCTAGCCTAAAAAGCACAGGCGCCGTAATATAGTCTCGACGAAGATGAAAACGGAACTCTCAGCAAAATACCAAAAGCTCAAAGAGAACCTCAGCCAAATGAGGAGCGCCCTTATAGCTTTTTCAGGGGGGGCGGATAGCACTCTGTTGCTCGCGGTAGCAAAGGAGGCGCTTGATAACAGGGTCGTTGCCGCAACATTCCAGTCTCCACTGAACCCACCAGGCTTGCTTCGGGATGCCTCGCTAATCGCCTCGCATCTCCAAGTTGAACACATTACGATTACCGTGAACGAACTTGAAAACGAGGATTTCGTCTCAAACCCGCCGGAGCGATGCTATCTCTGTAAACGCAAACGCTTCGGAAAGCTCATCGGCCTCGCGAGCAACAAAGGATTGTCCGTGATAGTGGATGGAACGCAAAGCGACGACGCCAAAGAGTTTCGCCCCGGAATCAAAGCCGCCCGGGAGCTTTCCATTCGCAGCCCGCTCCTGGAGGCGGGCTTTACAAAACACGAAGTTAGGGCTCTATCGCATGAGCTAGGGCTTACAAGCTGGAACCAGCCTGCAAACTCCTGTCTCGCCACGAGGATTCCTTATTTTGAGAAAATAACCGCTCAAAAGCTTCATCTCATCGCAAAGGCTGAAGGCTACTTGCATGAACTTGGTTTAGGACTCGTCAGGGTGCGCTATATCGAAGATAACGCCGTTCGCGTCGAAGTGGATCCTTCAAAAATCTCATATGTAACCTCTGATGGTATGCGTGAGAGAATATTGGAGGCGATGAAAAAACTGGGTCTGGTTTACGTTTCCGTCGATCTAGAGGGATACCGTCCCGGCATAGTCGCTCAGCAAGAGAGGGAGTAAAAAAATGGACATCAAGGATTGGGTAATGGAAATACTCTCAAAAGTCGAAATGGGCGGCATGTCTGCCAGCAAAGCTTTTGAATCCCTCAAGTTCCTAACCTTCTCCGACCTTGAGTTCGCAAAAGTTGACCACCTCCGCGAGATAAGACAAGGTTTTTGCGAGGTAGTCTTCTGCGAAGGCAAATCCATCGACCAGATAACGAAAATCACGGAGTCTCTCCTTGAAAACAACGCCGGCAACATCATGCTTACCAGAGCCGGGGAGGAAGTCTTTCGCGCGGTAGAGGCGCTGGACAAACGTGCCACCTACCATCCCGAGGCCAAAGCAATAACCATAACAAGAGAAGCGCCAGAGGAATACGGGCTGGTAAGTGTTCTGTCGGCCGGCACGTCGGATATCGGGGTCGCGGAAGAAGCAAGAATCACCGCCAACCTGATGGGAAGTAAAGTCGAAACATTCTACGACGTAGGCGTTGCCGGGGTTCACCGCCTTTCCCCCTATCTCGAGGCCCTAGATAAATCCAACGCCATCGTGGTAGCAGCGGGGATGGATGGAACACTCGCGAGCCTAGTTGGCGGCCTAGCTTCCTGCCCAGTAATCGCGGTTCCAACAAGTATAGGGTACGGCGCAAGCATGGGTGGCCTTGCTGCCCTTCTTTCGATGCTCAACTGCTGTGCCCCTGGCGTAGCCGTCGTCAACATCGACAACGGCTTCGGGGCAGGTTACTTTGCTGGCCTCGTGAACAAGATGGTGTCAGGAGTACCACGGTGAAAATTGCCTATTTCGACTGCCCAAGCGGTATAAGCGGTGATATGATACTAGGGGCGTTGGTTGACGCAGGGCTCGAACCCGCCGACCTCACATCCGCCCTCTCTTCTCTCAAAGTCGAAGACTTCGATCTCCAGTTCCAGGAAGTATCAAGTTACGGGTTGCGCGCTACACAGGCTCGCGTGATAGCCCCACAGAAAACCCTTGCCAGAACATTCAAGAACATAACTAGCATCATCGAGGGAAGCCCTCTCCCGCTCCCCGTGAAAGCAAAAAGCCTCGAGATTTTCATGCGCATCGCCCGCGCGGAGTCAATCGTCCACGGAAAACCGATAGACCAGGTCCACTTCCACGAGGTGGGCGAGCTGGATTCAATCGTGGACATCGTCGGGGCATCATATGGCATCCACGCCCTTGGCATCCAGGCCGTTTACTCCTCCCCGCTTCCACTGGGACATGGAATGGCAAAGACTCAGCATGGCTCAATCCCCATTCCGGCACCCGCGGTGCTCGAGATATTGGAGGATGCTCCAACTTACGGGAAGGGCATCCCCACCGAAATCGTTACCCCCACCGGAGCATCCTTTATTAAGTCATACGCCACCTCGTTTGGAAACGCGCCCCTCATGAAGATATCAAAGGTTGGATGTGGAGCCGGCACGAAGGACATTGGCATACCAAACATTCTCAGGATTGTTATCGGCGAGGCAATGGGCTTTGAGGCAGGGGCAGAAGAACCTGCGCTCCACGTATCGGCCAACATAGATGACATGAATCCGGAATTCTATGAGTATGTGATGGAACGGCTTTTCGAGGCAGGTGCCCAGGATGTTTGGCTCGCTCCAATCCAGATGAAGAAGACAAGACCCGCAGTGAGCATAAACGTCCTTTGTTCATACTCCCAGGTGGAAGAAGTCAAGCGAATACTTCTTCAAGAAACCAGCACGTTTGGCCTCCGCACCATGCTGGTCTCAAAGAGAGCAATCGAGCGCTACGTGCTCCCCATAGAAACTCCATGGGGCGAGGTAAAAACCAATGTGGGCAAGGAAGGCGGGCAGGTCACCAACGTATCACCAGAATTCTCCGACTGCGCAAAAATAGCTCGGGAAAGTGGAATTCCCTTGAAAGAAGTTTTCAGAGAAGTTCAGTCGCTAGCATTTGAAAAATTGGGTGAAAAAGAAGGCAAGAACGGCTAACTGCCACCGGCTGGGTGATCGTGCCAACCTTCCTATTGCGATTTCATGATGAACTTCAACGTCATCTTGTTGTTGTCTGTCTTCTTTTCATTCCTAACTGGGCCTGCCTCAACCGTTAGGGTGTTCTGCGCCTCTGCTCCAACCTCCGGCTTGAGTCCTTCAAAGACGAGAACAGTTTTTTCCTTTGGCTCCAATTTCGCTATCTTTTTGGTTTTCACCTGGGAGGCTCCGGTGTCCGTGGTGAGTTTTGCAACCACTGGGATATTCTTTTCTTCCTGGTTACCTTGATTTTCAACGGTCACCTTTACACTAAAACTCTCAGCTTTGGGGAGAATAGATACACCCGAACTAGTGCTGTCTTCCTTTTGGGGAGATGTTGTAAGGGCGATAATGGCAACACCGTGTATCTCGTTGCCAGTCTCTGGAGAAGAAAGGCTCTTTATGAAATTAGAAACGCTCTGGGGAAGCGCCTCTTCCTCGTTCTGGACAAACCTCGAGTCTGCAACTTTCTCATAGCTGAGTTTCAAGGCCGTGAGCTTGCTCTCGAGTTTAGTCCTGAAACGGGCAAGCATCGCGTCACTTATGACAAGGTCGAGAAGGCCGTCACTCATTACCTCCTCGGTTTTCTCCGTAGCCTTTTCGTCAATCACCTCAAGAATCGAAGTTCTGAACTTGCCTATCCCTTCAGTTCGCATATCGAAGCAAACCTCCAGAAGTGGGTGGATGTCTTCCGCCTTCTTGGGCAAAACGATTTTTTTGCTGTCCTTCGCTATCCTCTTACACTCCTCCGCCATCTCGGAAAGTCTCTTATCCACATCCTCCCGAGCAACGCTGGCAATTTCCTTCCGGAGCTCGTCGAACTGATTTCCAACAGCCGAAGACCGCGCTATGGTCTTGTTCACAGAGATTACGTATTTGCGGAGTTCCTCGTTCTGTTGTGCCTCTTTATCTCCCCCACAACCACGACCGAAAACCCAGCAAAGGATTAGAAAGAGAATAATTCCCGCGATTATTACCGCCGGAAGCCGACCCCTCTTACGCCTAGACGCCCTATACCTTGCCTGCCTTGCCGCTGCTGAGTGCGTACCGCCTGAGGAATAAGTCCGCGTTCTTGGCGTACGATAATCTGCCATATCAATAACCCAAATCTGCCCTTCCTGGTGGGCGAGGAGGGATTCGAACCCTCATGCTCATCCGAGCACAGGACCCTGAACCCTGCGTGTCTACCAATTCCACCACTCGCCCGCCTTCGAAAACACGTTAAGAGAGGAGCTACCTGCCAAGCGTCACATCCGCAACCTCGCCCTCGGTTGCCCTCACAAGATCATAAGACCGTATCTT
>JAQURN010000082.1 GCA_028715585.1 Actinomycetota bacterium
GGCTGGGGAGCGCCATCCTTTCAAACCGACCTCATGGCACGCCATCTTCGCGCTCGAGGTTTCGACTCCGTAAGCGTCAAGCTGCCGTGGCTCGCGACTGGGGACCTCGACAGCTCAGCGAAAAACTTGAAGGAAATAGTTGGTGAGGTTCTAAAGGAGTCTTCCAGCAAACGGGTGGACATGCTCGGCTATAGCCTAGGGGGGCTCATCGTCCGCGTATATCTACAGAAATTCGGTGGGTACAAGAAGCTAAGGCGCGCCGTTTTCCTCGGAGCTCCACAGGAAGGCATCTACACCGGCTACGCAGCCTCCTTCACAAAAGCGGGAAAGCAGATAAAGCCTGGCAGCGACTACTTGAGCGAGTTGAACGAAGAAGGTTATTGCGGTTGCGGAGAAAGGCGCTGCCTTTCTATATACCTCAAAAGAGATGGCGTGATAGTGCCAAGTGAGAGTGCTCGCCTGGAGTGCGGATACAACCTCGAGCTGGAGTGGCCGGTGTTCCACTGGGGCGTGGTGATGAGCAGGGGGGTACTGGAGAAGGCTACCCTTTTTTTTCGGGGAAACATACCAAAAGGCGCTTCAGAAGGAAACTTGTGCGCCGCCCCATAACTCATGCAAAAGCAGCAGGATAGCCCATAGTTCGGTCAAAGGCACTGAAGATCGATGGCTTTCGCCAGATTCCATAGAAACGCCCGGGCGATTTCGATGTTTTCAATGCTCAAATTCTCTATGGTATCGGTCTTCCAATGCCAGTTGGGCAACAAGCCTTCCTCATCGAACGCCATAACGCTCATCGCCTTATACCCTCTCGCGAGGGCAGGGGTGGCATCCGTGGAGAGAAGTCTGTAATCGGTTCTCCACAAATCGAGGGCTTTCTTTTCCACCACCTTGGAAGCAAGCCAGATGAGAACAGGATCGGAATCGTGGGGAAAAAGCATGCCCTCCTTGTCGATGTAGAATAGGTGCCCCTTTCCCAGGTTGTCGAGGTTTACTATCAAGGCGTCTTTTATTCTCTCCCCGTTAGCTTTCAGAAACTCAATCATGCCAGCAGTGCCGACCTCTTCCGCGCCGGTGGCAACAAACATCATGCCTTTTAGGTTCGATTCGGGCTCGCTTACCTTATCAACGAGTGCAAGCATGGTTACCACCCCCGAAGCGTTGTCGTTTGCTCCAGGGGTATAATCCATCCTTGCCTCCCGGTGTATAAATATCGCAAGTGGTCCAAGAAGGTATGCCGAGGCAACGAGCGTGGCAATCCAAACCCAGATGTTCGTATCTCCATTCACTATCTTGAGAACCATATTCGCGATAGAAAGGATGCCAACAGCAAAAACGGAGCCAATCATCAAACAGAAAGATACCTTGAAGCTAGAAACCATCTTTGGATCGAAGTTCAAGCCTGAGCGAGCGCTATCATAATGCGCGGTAACAACCATGTTGATTTTTCCGCCTTTGGAGGGAATCTCCCCTATCACGTTACGGCTCGGCTTGTGGGGAAGCAATTTAGAAAGGAGAGGAAAGGTCTCAAGGTCGAAGGCAAAAAGGAGGGCATTTACCAGAGCCAACGGAGCGACATAATAGGGAAACCAGCGGGAGAGAACGCCGCAAATTATGGCAACCAAGACGTAGATTATATAGAGGTAGCTGTAAGTGTCTATGCAGGAGAATTCCTGGGTGGTGGTCTCGAGCCCCCTCTTTTCAAATCTTTCCTTGATGTAGTCGCCGGCAGCCCTCTCGGACTGAGTGCATGCGCCGCGCGGCCCAATTTCCCCAGCTAGTCTTTCTAAGTCCTCTTTTATTCCCATCTGTCCTCCTATGAGCTGGTTTACTTCCCACCCTTCTCGTCTTTTTTCATAAGCCAATAGGAAATAAGGTCGGGAACCCGCCTGCTAATTTTAGGGTGTTCTCGGTAAGGAGGTTTCACCACCAGCGGGCCGAAAAAGTGGTCTACTCCAGGGATTATCTCAATTTCCTCTTCCCCTTTCTGCCTCGTCTTGAGCGCGTCATATATCTGGTATGCCTGGCCAACTGGAACGGCCTCATCATTCTCGCCATGAACCACGAGAACAGGTATTTCCAATAACCCGACCACGCTTGAAATATCTATACCCATGTAGGAACGCATCCATTCCAGGGAAACGGTGTGCTTCCCCAGTTTCACCTCGCTTTTTTCCTCCCTCTGGATGAGTTCAGAGAGGCTCGCGATTTCTTGCCTCTTAAACTGGGCTTCCTCGCTGGTAAGCGTTCCCCTCTCCTCCGCCAGGTTCACACGAGCAATCAATAAATCCGGAAAAAGTGGAACTGATGGAGCCCCCAAGAGCACGCAAGCGCCTATGTAGGGGTTATCTATCGCGGAGAGGATTGAAACTAAGCCTCCCCCACCATGGCCGACAACGTATATCGCGTCGCGATCTATGTCGCCACGATAGGCAAGGTATTCGACCTGGGAGTTGAGATCATTGATATCCGTGAGGAGGGTGCTCTGCCCAAATGTTCCCTCGCTGGGCGGTATCCCCCTTTTGTCGCAGATTAGCGCGGCCATCCCATCTCCCGCAAGGCTGTCCGCAATTTGTGAAAGAAGCCCTCCCCCTGTCCTGTCATGCGGAGGGATATCGGATAGAAGAACCACTCCAGGATATGGGCTTTTCTTCTTGGGAAGGTAAAGCGAGCCGGCGAGCTTTTTGCCATCCACAGTGGTAACGGCTACTTCCTCTACCCTCTCCGCTTTCTCTTGGGGAGCATAAGGCCTCGACTTCAGGGTGCGCGGCGAAGCGGTGAGAAGCTTCCACCCTTCCCTTGAAGTTATGTTCTCAACCCTTCCATCCTTTCCTATCTGAACCTTCAATCTGCCGGTTTGATTGCTCTCTATGAGGACATGCCCATCATCCTTTTTTCGGATAGTGACATCCGCGGGCATTGGGCACCTCGAGCACACTACTACCTTGAGCTTTGACTCATCATGTCCGGAGGCGAGGAACCGCGAAATCAAAGCCTCCGTCAAGCAAACAGACTGAGGCTCGAAGGGCAACAATTTCTCATTGGAGAACCCTGGAAGGTATTCAAAGGTTGTCAGATAATCCGCGAAAAGGGAATAAGAGCCGCCCTCCTCTGAAATAGTTGTCTCGAATGTAGCACCGGGAACGCTCTCTTTTGAGTTGTAATCAAGTAGGCTCATCGTCTTTTCCTCCATGATGAGCTCCCTTTTTATAACTGTCTCCTCTTGCCGATAGGGCCTTTGCTCCTCGCCCGAGAAACAAATCGAGCTTCCATCGCGATGTACCTTTACTATATCGGTCCCAATAATGATGCCACTCTCCTCGAGAACGTAGGATCGCTCCTCCTTCGGAGCGCATCCGCTCAGGAAAGGAAAAAAAAGCCCCAGTAGCAGCACGCCCGCGGTAAAGGCGCCTATTGCCCTAGTCGCTTTACGGAGATGTCCTATGGCAAGCTTTATTTTCATGCGAATCCCTCAAAACTTATCCCGTCCATTTTTTCACTTCAGCGATAATGCCTCCACTAAAACTTCTCTTGCGATAGGGGCTGCCGCCTTTCCCCCCTCTCCCCCATTCTCTACCAAAACGGCAATCGCAATCTCGGGATTTGGAACTGGCGCGAAACATATAAACCAGGAGTGCGGTTTTGCTCCCGCCACTTCGGCGGTGCCAGTTTTCCCGGCAACGCCCACACCTCCAATCCGAGCGGACCTCCCTGTTCCCTTCTCAACCACCTCCACCATCATTTCGGTCAAAGTTTCAGCCGTTCTCTCTTCAATCGCGGTCCCAAGAGGCGTGGGGGAGGTTTCCTGGAGGATTTTCCCGCTGGAATCCTTTACTTCCTGCACCAGATATGGCTTCGCAAGCTCCCCTCCGCTGGACACCGCTTCCGCGACAAGCGCCATCTCGAGAGGCGTTGCCACGACACGCGCCTGGCCGATACTGCTTGCGGCTACCGCCACCTCGTCCATCTCGTCAGGGTTGCCAAAGGAGCTCTCCCCCGTGGGGAGGTCAAAAGGAATAGCCTTGCCAAAGCCGAAAAGGCGCGCATAGTCTGCCAGGGCGTGCGCCCCGAGCGAAATGCCAATCTGGGCAAACGCGACATTGCAGGAAACTACCAGAGCCTCCGAGAAACTCACATGCCCGTGAGCCTTGTCCCCGAACTCGTGGATGGTATAGCCATGGACATCTAGTTTCCCCCTGCAATCAAAACTGGAATCTGTGGAAAATACAGACTGGTCAAGAGCAGCCGCGGCCACGACTACCTTGAAGGAAGACCCTGGGGGATAGAGGCCCATCCTCGACCTGTCGATAAATGGATGGCGCTCATCGGCGTTCAGCGCATTCATGTAAGCCTGTGTATCCCTCCCCCCAAGCGGGACCAAGCCATTGGGATCGAATCTAGGAGAAGTCACCATCGCTAAAACCGCTCCGGTAAGAGGCTCTAAAGCTACAACGGCCCCCTTCCTGTCGCCAAGCGCCTCGGCTGCCTTCGCCTGCAAACGCGAATCAACCGTCAAAACGAGGGAGTTCCCTTTTCCTCGTTTTCCTAAAAGCTGGCTGGCGAGGCTCTCAACGGTTCGCTTTTTGCCTCTTCCAAGGAGTTCTTGGTTGTACTCCTCTTCGAGGCCGGTTCTGCCGTGTCTCCAGGAATCATATCCCACCAGGTTTTCAAAGAGATCGCCCATGGGGTATTCCCGTTGATATTTGTAAGTGCTCCCGGTGTCCACGCTCCTCGCGAGAACCTTCCCATCCGCCGAGAGAATTTCCCCTTTCTCTATGGCGTATTCATCCACCATCCGCCGCTTGTTGGCTGAATGGTTCTTTAATTCATCAGCTCCAAAAATTTGAATCCGAGAGAGGTTGGCTACAAGTACGAGAAAAAGAATCACCAACAAAGTAAGAAGATTCCTGATATGCTTGTTCACCTTCGTTCCACCTTTCGGATGTGCCTAAGACGTGAGCTTGCCTCTCGATGAGAGAGAATAAGAAGCAAGCCAAGAAGAATGAAGTTCGCCAGAAGGGAGCTTCCGCCATAGCTTACAAATGGGAGTGTCACCCCCGTCAAGGGTACGAGCCCTGTTACACCGCCCATAATGATGAAGGATTGAATCCCTATAATGCTCACCAGTCCCGCGCAAAGGAGCTTCCCAAAATCATCCTTGTAATCAAGGGCAAGCTTCATTCCCCTGGAGATGAAAAGCATATAAAGGATTACGATGGAGCACGCGCCAATTAGCCCCAGTTCTTCTCCTATGGCACTGAATATGAAATCCGTCTCCACCGCTGGAATAAGCTTGGGATACCCAAGACCAAGACCCGTTCCCGATAGCCCCCCAGACGCAAAGGCAAACAGAGACTGAGATACCTGATACGAAGTTCCAGCGATGGTCTGGGGATTGAGAGGTTGTAGCCAGGTTTCGAATCTCACCCGGACATGGGCAAAGCTGAAATAGCAAAAAACGGCGCCCAGGATGAAAAGTACCGCCCCCGTCAGAACGTAGGATTTCTTCCCTGTTGCCACGTAAAGCATTGATATGAAAATGCCGAAGAAGAGAAGCGATGAACCAAGGTCCTTTTGAAATACCATCATGAGCACACTCAACCCCCACATGGCAAGCAGTGGTATGAAGTATTTCAACTCTGGAACCGTTATGCCGAGCACCCTGTGGGTGGAAACGGAAAGAACCTCGTGTTTCTCCGCGAAATAGGCAGCGAGAAAGATGGCTATCAAGAGTTTAGATATCTCCGATGGTTGAAAGCTCAAGGGGCCCAGCTTGAGCCAGAGTTTTGCCCCATGAACCTCTTTGCCAACTATCATGGTAGAGCCAAGCAGCAAGAGCCCAACGAGGGCAAGGGTGTATTTATAATTCGCCAGCACCTCGTAGTTTCGCAAGAACAAAACGACAACAAGCATCGCGAGTGAAGCAACTAGTATCCAGAGTGTTTGTTCCCTGCAGAGCTCGGGGTTCACGCGATATATCATCACGAGGCCAATGAATGTCAATCCAGCGCAAATAGGGAAAAGTAAGTTGTCAGCCATTGGCACCATGCGCCTGAGGGCTAGATGAACAATGATAAAAATT
>JAQURN010000083.1 GCA_028715585.1 Actinomycetota bacterium
AGCCGAACTCAATGTGATGTATGATGGTGTTCGTTCTGTCATGGGGATAAAGAGGTGCGACACCGAACTGCACAACCTTGCCTCGCAGGTGCGCGCAGAGCTTGAGAGGCTGAAGAAAGAGGGGGAAAGGAGCTAGGAAATTGACAGAGATTGAGGAATTTGCGCGTTGGGTTTCCGCATTCCGCTACGAAGATATTCCTGAAAGGGTTCTGGATAAGACAAGGCGGCAGCTAGTCTCGGTGATGGGTTCGATTTACGCCGGGGCGGGATCAGGGGTTGGAAAAAAGGTGGCGAGCACCGTTCGGGAGAAGGAAGGAGCCGGCCCCTGTGCCCTGTTTCCGGAGATGAGGAGAGGTTCGCTCCCTGCTGCCCTGCTGCAGAACTTAACTCTTTCGATGGCGCTGGATTACGACGACTATCTGTTTATGGGGCACACCGGACACAGTTCGATTCTCGTTCCCATCGCGGTAGCCGAGGTTGTTGGCGGTGACACGAAGGACATTCTGGTTGCTGCCGTTGCCGCGAATGAAGTAGGGGGAAGGCTCGGCGCTTCGGTGTTGCTTGGTCCTCACAATGGGCAAATGTGGTCGCACATCCATCTATTGGGGTCAGCCGCCGCCGCCTCTCGGATTCTTCACCTCGGCGAAGATGAGACTGCTGACGCGATGGCGCTTTCTCTCTCCCAGCCCGGCTACCCGCTTTTCCCTGCATTCATGGGGTCGGAATCGAAGGTATTTACTGCGGCATTTCCTGCCATTACCGGAACGACTTGCGCTTTTCTCGCTCAAAAAGGGGTGAAAGGAAATAGAGCCATCATCGAGGATTCAAAGGGTTTCTGGGCAAACTTTTCCATCTTGCCCCTGCGGGGAATGATGAGTGGTCTCGGGGAATCATGGGTGACGGATACGATTGCGTACAAGCCTTACCCGGGATGCGCCTACGTGAGTGCCGCAGTGGATGCGCTCCTCGATGTCATGGATGAATTCCGCAGGACGAAAGGGCGAGAGATAGAGGCGGAAGAGATAAATTCCATAAGGGTCGGAGCCAGCTTCTTGGCGGTTGCGATGGAGGATGTTTCCAAAAAATATCGGGATTTTTCTCACTTCTCTCCTGTTCAGGTGAATTTTTCAATTGCGTTGAGTTTGGCTCTTTGCTTGCTCGCCGGAGATTTGTCCGGGGAACAGTTCGAGGAAGGTTACTTGGAAGGCGTAAAGCAGAAATTGCTCGCGTTTTCCTCCAAAATCGAGGTTGAACATGAACCCGCTTACACTGTCGAGCTGCTTCGTTCCATCGATAAGGTAATTGAGCTCGATGATATGTTGGGCAGCTTGAGCGCTGGTGAGCTTAAAAGACTGGTCACCCGCGCCAAAACCCTGCTGCCCGAAGGGGAGACCTTGGGGTTCCGGAAAGCAGTGGGCTGGTACAAGGCGCTAAAGCCGACCGATAAGGACTTCATCCGCGAGCATTTTTCTCTCCATAGAATCATTCGACTCGCGCTTCGTTCAAGCGACGTTTTCGACCTCACGAATTACAAGTTGGATCAGCTCACTTTGCCTTTTGGGGCGAGGGTTTCAGTTGAGCTCAAGGACAGCCGCATTCTTTCCGCGGAACGAATTTACCAGAGTGGGTCCCCTGGCTCCTCCGACTGGCTGGATGTGCCACTTGAGAAATTTGCCAAGGAGGCCTTGCGCAGCTCCAAGCGCCCCGAAATAGAGAAGGCTGTTGCCAGCGTGCTTGAAATGGAGAAGAGAAGTATCGAAGACATGGAGAGGGCTCTCTTCGGAGAGGGCAAAGGCGCCGGGCGTGCTCGCTGATTTTTCACGCTGATGAGAGTCAAAGTCACTCACGAGTTAAAATTGACCCCTCGCGAAGCCGCCTCGCTTCAAGCGCGACTTGCGTCGAAAGTTGAGAGGGAACCCGCTCTCAGTCTCGAGCGCGTTCGCTACGTAGCAGGCGCGGACGTTTCTTACTCAAAAGGGGCGCGAAGAGGATTCTCGAGCGTCGTAATTATGGATTTCCCAGGGTTGCAAGTAGTGGAGGAAAGAGTTTGCTCCTGCGCCATAGATTTCCCCTACGTCCCCGGGCTTCTTTCCTTCAGGGAAATACCAGCCCTAATTCCGGCACTGGAAGAAATAAGGACGATTCCCGATGTGTTGCTTGTCGATGGTCAGGGACTTGCGCACCCCAGGAGAATTGGAATCGCGAGTCATCTGGGGTTGTTCTTGGATATTCCCACCATTGGGGTGGCAAAAAGCCTGTTGGTCGGGGAGTATGAAATGCCAGGCTTGGAAAAGGGGTCGGTTTCGCCCCTTTTAGATAAAGAGGAAAGAGTTGGCACTGTTCTTAGATCCAGGAGTGGAGTGAAACCCATTTTCGTGTCGATTGGAAACAGGATTGACCTGGAGTCGGCTATTAAAGTTGTCCTTGCGTGCTGCCGCTCATCGAGGATTCCAGACCCCATTAAAAGGGCTCATGTTATCTGTAACCTCGCTCGCCAGCAATAGCTTTGGGGGAAAGTGTTTCAATTTGGAATTTCGCGGAGACGGTCAACCGTCTTTAGTATTTGTGACTTAGGTGTGGAAGCGCCGCCGGTTACTCCCACTCTTTTCGCCGAACCGAACCAGCTTTCAGAGATTTCGGATGGCTCTTCTATGTGGTAGGTGTCCACGCCGGTGCTCCTACAAAGTTCCACCAGCCGTGCTGTGTTGCTGGAATTTTTCCCTCCCACCACAATCATGAGGTCAACCTTTTTTGCGAGTTCCAGCGTTTCTCTCCTTCTGACTAGAACTGATTCGCAAATCGTGTTTTTGACTCGGAGTTCCTTTGCGGCTGGGGCGATGATTGATTTGACTTTATCGAGGAGTTCACTGGAAATAGTGGTCTGACAGACAATCCCCACCTTGGCGGTTTTGTCAGCGTGAGCTTCTCTCCACCTCATGGCGTCTTCTGGGCTTTCGATGATGGTCACGGGACCTCCCGCCCTTCCGGCAATCGAGCGTATTTCCGGGTGCTTCGCCGAGCCAAGCAGCAAGACCGGGTATCCGGACTCTACCAGTTCTTTTGCTGCCTTCTGGGCTCTCTTCACCGTGGAACAAGTGGCATCTACTAGGAGCGCCCCGTGTTCTTCGAGCTTTCTTTCGGTCTCGAGGTCTATTCCATGTGAGCGAATTATCAAAGGATGACCTTTAATTTCTTCTGGTGGACTGTCTGGATTCACTATTGTCAAGCCTCTTTTTTCTAGCTCCGAGACGACTCCTCTGTTGTGGATGATTGGTCCTGCTGAGAAAACGGGAGCATCGTGTTTCTCGAGCACATCTAGGGTAATCCGGTAAGCCCTTTCCACTCCCGGGCAGAACGAGCTATTTTTCGCCACTTCGATTTCAAATCCCATGCCTTAACGATAAATCTTTTTATGGGGTAAATACAGCAGAGCTCCTTTTTGCGTGGCAGTTGGCAAGAAAACAGGTTCTGGCTTTGCGCTATGATATTCTGTGATTTCCGGATTGATGCTTGGAGGTTTTGATGGCTCTTCCGCTCGAGCAACTGAAGATTTTAGACCTTACCAGACTCCTTCCAGGTCCCTATTGTACGATGCTGCTGGCGGATATGGGTGCTGATGTGGTGAAAGTGGAAGATCCAGAATCTGGAGACATTCTCCGCTATGATGGGCCACCTACATCCTCTGGGATGGGCATTCATTTTCACGTGTTGAACAGAAACAAGAGGAGCGTCGCGCTCGGGCTCAAGAGCGAGGAGGGAAGAGAAGTTCTCATGAGGCTCGCCAGGTGGGCTGATGTTCTGGTTGAGCAGTTTCGTCCTGGAGTGATGGAAAGGCTAGGTATAAGTTACGAGGAAGTGGCTAAAGAAAACCCCTCGATAATATATTGCTCAATAACGGGCTATGGTGACAGCGGACCTTACAGCCAGCTCCCAGGACATGACGTAAATTACATTTCCTACGCTGGAGTTCTTGGGCTCACGGGGCGCTCTGATGGACCACCAGTTATTCCCGCCGTACAGGTGGCTGACATTGGTGGGGGGATGCTGGCTGCCTTTTCCATACTCGCCGCCTACATATACCGTGGTGAGAGTGACAAGGGGCAGAAAATAGATGTTTCGATGACCGACGCGGCTATTTCCATGCTTTCCATGAACACAGGGGAATACCTCGTTACCGGCAAGCCTCCAGTTCGTCAGGAGCAGAAACTCCACGGGGCGCTGCCATGCTACGATGTGTACGAGGCTGCCGATGGTTTCTTGGCTGTCGGGGCCCTCGAGCCCAAATTCTGGATGCGTCTGTGCGAGGTTCTCGGAAAGCCGGAATTCGTTTCTCTGCAGTATGAAGAAAAGAGCTTTCCAGAGATTCACCAGTGGCTCAGCCAAACATTCAAAGCGAAGACGCGCTCGGAGTGGATGGAAATCTTCGGCGACGAGGAGGTATGCGTAAGCCCAGTGTTGTCGTTGAAAGAGACGGATGAAAATCCCCATGTGAGGCATCGGAATATGATGCCAGAGGTCTCGGATGAAAAACTTGGCAGGATGAAAACTCTGGGCATACCGGCGAAGTTTTCCCTGACGCCTGGGGAAATCAGACACTCTGCTCCTCAATTGGGGGAGAATACTGACGAGATACTGCTCATGCTAGGATATTCCTCGGATGAGATTGATGAACTGGAACGAGATGGCGTTGTTCGAAAGTTTCGCGGGAAGCGTTGATTTGGAGGTCTTGATTTGCTGGGAGTTTTAGATGTCCAGACCATCGCCCTCATAGCGGTCGGTGTTGTTGCCTGGCTTTTCTTTGCCTTCTCCACCGCCGCAGTGGCGAGAAGCAATGGCAGCAGCTATAATGTCTGGCTCTTTGTTGGATTTCTTACCGGTCCTGTAGGATTTGTTTTTGCCTGGCTATATTTTCGCATTGCTGGTGAGCGTGCCAGGCGAGAGAGGCATGCGAGCCGCGACTCCGGCTTGCCTGAGATGACAAGATGCCCAAACTGCGGACAGTACGTTCCCGAGAGTTACAAGAGGTGCCAATTTTGCGGCGCTCCACTGCGGGGGCGAAAACGAAGGTAACAAGTCGGGCGCGCCTTGTATAATCAAATCAGCTCATTTTTTCTTGGTTTTGGTGGTGTTCAACATGCCCGGATTGAAAATTCTTCATACAGCGGATGTTCATCTTGGGGCGAAATTCGACGGGCTCGGCTCGAAGGGGAATGCCCATCGGAGAAGGCTTCTCGAAACCCTCTTTTGTGTATTTGAAACTGCCGCCCGTGAAAGGGTTGACCTCTTCCTCATAGCGGGAGACCTCTTCGACTCCAATGAAGTTTCCAGAAGCCTTGTAAGTCTGGTGGTTTCCCGCTTGAAAGACCTCTGCGCGAAGGGCATCAAGGTTTGCATATCCCCCGGCACCCACGATTCTTATGACGAGAACTCCATTTACAAGAGTGAGGAGTTCAGTGGGATAGACAACCTTCATGTGTTCGAAAGCGAGAAAATCGAGCCAGTGGTCTTTCCTGATATTGATTGCACCGTCTATGGAAACGCGAATGCCCACCCCTACACCGAGAAATATCCTCTTCGCCGATTCGAGCCATCTTCACAGACCAGGTGGAAAGTGGGAATTCTCCATGCCAGCCTCCTGGCTTTTGCCGAGATTGAAGATACATACATCGTCACTCCTGAGGATATAGCCAAGAGCGGGTTCGACTATCTTGCGCTTGGTCACTGGCATTCCATGCGCGAGGTTTCGAGTGGCGGAGTTCTATCCTATTATCCTGGTCCCCCCGAGCTCATCAAAATGGAGAAAGGAGAGCCTGGGAAGGTTCTCGTGGTTGAACTTGGGGAAGAGAGGAGTGTAGAGCCTTTAGAGGTCGGAAAAGCCAGGTTTGAAGAGATTATCCTTGATGCGGGTGAGCTCAGGGAGCCATCGAAGATTTACGACTTGATTGAGAAAGAGAAAGACCCGAACAAGATTTTGAGATTGAGAATAGTTGGAACACGAAAAGGAGAGAGGCTGGACATCGAGTCCATCTCCGAGGCGGCGTCGG
>JAQURN010000084.1 GCA_028715585.1 Actinomycetota bacterium
CGACCCGCAGGTCTTGAGGAAAGAGGGGTTTACTTACGAGGGGGTTGGCCGATGAAGCTCTCCATAATCATCCCTGTCTATAATGAAAGGAATACAATCCTGGAGTTGCTTCGCAGGGTTCGGTCTGTGGATCTCGGGGACATCAAAAAGGAAATCATAGTAGTCGATGATGGTTCAATCGATGGCACGAGCGATATCCTTGCTCTCCAGGCTGATTCCACCCTCAAAGTGCTTCATCATCCCAGGAACATGGGGAAGGGCGCTGCCGTGCGGACCGGCATCAAAGAGGCAACTGGCGATTATATTATCATTCAGGATGCGGATCTCGAATACGACCCAGAGGATTTTCACTTGTTACTTGCTCCAATCCTAAAGAAGAAAGCAGAGGTCGTTTACGGGTCTAGGTTTACCGGCGAACACAGGAACATGCTCTTCTGGCATATGCTCGGCAACAAATTTCTTTCCCTGGTTACGAACATCCTCTACGATACGACCATTTCGGACATGGAAACAGGTTACAAGCTATTTTCTAAGGAGTCTCTGGATGGTATTGAGATTGAATCCAATCGCTTCGAATTTGAGCCGGAGATAACCGCGAAGTTGCTCAAAAAAAAGATAAGAATATACGAGGTGCCCATTTCCTACACCGGAAGGGAATACTATGAAGGGAAGAAGATAACCTGGAAGGATGGGATAACTGCGCTATGGACTCTCATCAAATACCGCTTCGTGGATTGAGCTCGGCTAGCCCAGTCTATCCTTTCGAGTGGTCCCGATGCTTTTTTTGTTTGGCTAGCGAAATCGGAGGGCGATGATGTCAAAAACCTTGATAAACGTTTTGCTTCTGGCTTTGAGCATTGTCCTTGCTGTGGCGGGGCAACTTACCATGAAGGCTGGAATGAACAAGGTTGGTGAAATAAGCGGGGAAGACGTCTCACATCTGGGAAATCTCATTTTGAGGGTGATAAAAAGTGTATGGGCTGTCGTAGGTATTCTCCTATATGCGATTTCTGCGGTTTTCTGGCTGGTTATCCTTTCGAGAGTCGATTTGAGCGTAGCTTACCCCCTCGTCGCGGCTGGATACGTTCTTGTAGTCCTCTTTTCATGGCTTGTGTTCAAAGAGGATGTGAGGTGGGTTACCTGGGTTGGGCTCGCACTCATAGTTGCCGGCGTCATACTGGTAGGACAGGGGCTAAAGGGGAAAAGCGGGGAAGGTGGTAGATTGGAGCAGAAGCCGCAAGCCCATGTTTGCGAGGTCCAAGAGAAAACCGGGATTAGCTCTGGACTATAATGAAACTAGTGCACCGTCCCATAGGTAGGTTGACGCACCGAGAGGGTCATTCTGCGCCGCGCCAGCAAGGCTCGCGACCGAAGGCGTACTGGATGTACTCCGAGGGAGCACAACGAAGCTTTCGGGACGTGCGGGGCACTCGAATGCCAAGTTATCTATGGGACGGTGCACTGGTCTCCATCATTCTCATCAATTTCAATGGTCTTGAGGATTTACCTGGATGTCTTGAATCGATAAGGGCTCAGGATTATCTGCCTATCGAGTTTCTTGCTCTGGACAACCACTCCACTGATGGTTCGACCGATTTTCTCGAGAAATTCTGTTCTGACGATGAAAGCAGACGGCGGTTTATCCTCCCCCCAAGGCTTATTCGCAACAAGACAAATCTTGGCTTCAGCCGTGCTTTGAACTTGGGCATAAGGGAGACCCATGGAGAATACGTTATGCCTCTCAATACCGATATCGTGTTGAAGCCGGATTTCGTGTCCAAGCTCGTTTCCGCGATTGAGGAAGTGGGCGCGGGGAGTGCTTCAGGGAAACTGCTCCGCTTTCCTCAATTCGGGGAGAGGGAAGTGATTGATTCGGCAGGCCATGTCATTTTCAAGAACCGTCTTGCTCAGAACCGTGGAGAGGGGGAGGTAGCAAATTCTTTCTATCTGGCGCGCGAGCCCGTTTTTGGCACCTGTGGAGCCGCTGCCTTGTATTTAAGGGAGATGCTGGAGGATATAAGGGTTGGAAGGGAATATTTCGACGAGGATTTTTTCGCTTTTTGGGAGGACGTGGATGTTGACTGGCGCGCGCGCATGAGAGGTTGGGAATGCATCTATGAACCCAACGCTATTGCGTGGCACAGGCGGGGAGGAGCGGGATATAGGAAGTCTTTACTGGTTGAGTATCACAATTATAAAAATCGCTATTTGATGATTCTAAAAAACGATACTCCCTTTTACTTCTTCAAGAATTTTCCGGGTATCCTTCTGACCGAAGTCTTGAAAGCGGGAGCGCTTTTTCTTCGTTGCCCCCGAGCTTTGCTCTCGCTTTTTGAGTTTGCGCGCCTTCTTCCCCTTATGCTCGAAAAAAGAAGGATAATACAAGCGAGAAGGATTGTTTCAGCCAAAGAACTTGATTGCTGGTTTGAGCCCTTCGACTACCGAAGGTGGATTAAGAGACACCTTTTTGAGAGAGGAGAAATGAAAAGCGAAGGAGATTCGAAGAAGTATTGAACAAGGTCGCGGCAGTGGTAATCAATAGAAATACAAAGGAGTTTCTTGGAGAATGCTTACGCTCGCTTTTGGAGCAGGATTTCGACGAGGGGCTGTCTATATGGGTGGTTGACAACGGCTCATCCGATGGAAGTCCACAGATGGTGCTTCGGGAATTTCTGGAAGCGAACCTGGTGTGGAACACGGAGAACCATGGTTATGCCCGCGCTTGCAACCAGGGGATTCGCCATACCGTTGAGCCTTACATCCTGATACTCAACAGCGATACCAGGCTATCGAAGGGGACGGTGAAAGAGGTTTCCGATTTTTTTGATGCCAACCAGAAGGCAGGGATAGTTGGCCCCAGAATACTCAATCCCGATGGGAGCATCCAGTATTCATGTCGTAAGTTTCCTTCTATAAAAGAAGCGTTTATGCATGCTTTTTTAGGTTTAGTCATGGCAAACAACCGCTACTCGGCAGAATATAAGGATATGGAGTGGTCTCATGATTCGGTCAGGGAAGTTGATTGGGTTTCGGGTGCGGCAGTGGGCATCAGAAGAAGTTTTGTCGAAGATGTGGGGGGTTTTGACGAGGGCTACTTCATGTATGTGGAGGATGTGGACATCTGCCGCAGGGCGTGGGACAGCGGTTGGAAGGTCTATTACCTTCCCCGCGGGGATGTCACCCATCATGTCGCTATGACCACCCGGAGCACCTCCATCAGGGCGCTTTTTTATCACCATGCGAGCATGCTGCGTTTTCACCTGAAGTTCTACCAGGGTCCGTACAAGCGTTTGGTAAACGCTCTGGTAGCACTGGGCGTGACTGCGCGCTTTGCCTTGATGGTAGGGATGAATGGTTTTGACAGGCTCCGAAAGCTATTTGGTACTCTAACGGCATGATAATTGGGAGGCAATAGTGCAAAAGGTTCTCATCACCGGCGCGGACGGTTTCGTGGGAGCACATCTCATAAGGGAGCTCGAGGAGAATACAGACTGGTTACTCTTCGGGATAGGCTTAAAGCCTGGTGTGGGGGTGGAGGCAAAGCGACTCTCTTATGAAGTGATTGATATTACCGATTGTAGGGAGGTGGAAAGAGCGCTTGCGGCATGCAAGCCCGATGCCATCTTCCACCTTGCTGCCCAACCATCGGTCGGGCTTTCCTGGAGTGACCCAATGAAAACTTACGATGTGAATTTCATGGGACAACTCAACCTGTTCGAGTCGGTGAGAAAAATCGGCATCCCTTGCTCTATCCATGTTGCTTGTTCCAGCGAAGAATACGGTGTTATTTCACCAGAAGACTTGCCGATTACCGAGGATAACCCGCTTGCGCCACCGAGCCATTACGCCGTTAGCAAGGCTTCGCAGGAGCTTTTAGCTCTGATGTATTACAGGGCTTTTGGCTGGAGGGTTGTTATAACGAGGGGCTTCAATCAAGCAGGACCTGGGCAGAGCCCTGATTTTGCTATTTCTTCGTTTGCCAGACAGATAGCGATGACAGAACAAGGCATCACCAAGCCCGTAATCAAAGTCGGAAACCTAGATGCTAAAAGGGATTTTACCGATGTGAGAGATACTGTAAGGGCATACCGCCTGATAATGGAAAAAGCCTCTCCTGGAAGTATTTATAACGTGTGCAGTGGTCATGCCTGGGCGATGTCGGAGATTCTGGAGAAGTTGCTTTCGATGTCCGAGGCAAGTATAGTTGTGCGGAAGGACCCTTCCCGCCAGAGACCCAGCGACATACCCGTGGTACTTGGTGATAATTCGCGCTTGAGGGAGGAATTGGGGTGGAAGCCGGAAATACCTATCGAGAAGACTCTTGCTGATACCCTCGACTATTGGCGCGAAGCAGTAACCCTGGAAGGTTGAAGTTTCGAAAGGCTTGCTTTATGAAGCTCGCTGGAGGTGAAATTATTTGAAGGCAGCATTACTTGTAGGAGGCTATGGAACGCGTTTGAGGCCTCTTACACTCACAACTCCAAAACCCATGCTTCCGCTTATAAACACGCCTTTTCTGGAGACCAAGCTTTTGCATCTTCGCGAGCATGGTATACGAGAGGCAATTCTTTCAACCGGTTATCTTCCCACCGTCTTTGATGAGTATTTCGGGGATGGATCGCGGCTGGGCATGAAATTGACTCATATTACCGAAAGCAAGCCGCTTGGAACATGCGGAGCAGTTAAGAATGTGGAGAAACTCTTGGGCGCTGAGCCAGTGATAGTATGCAATGGAGACATCCTGACTGACTTGGATGTGCGCGCGCTTGTGGATTACCACCGTGCCAAGGGTGCTCTTGTTACCATAAGCCTTGCTCCCGTTGAAGACCCGACCCAGTATGGGCTCGTTCCACTGGATGAAGATGGCAGGATAAAGGAATTTTTAGAGAAGCCTTCCTGGGACCAGGTTGAGACCAATCTTATAAACGCTGGGACGTATGTTCTGGATCCGCTTGTTTTGAAGAAGGTTCCTCGCAACGAGAACTACTCTTTCGAGAGGGAGTTGTTTCCCGAACTCCTCGAGAAAGGAAAACCTCTTTACGGCTTCCCTTCTGACTGCTACTGGTTGGACCTTGGGACTCCTGAGAAGTATTTGAAAGCTCACGAGGATATTCTCGAAGGAAGAATAGAAGTTTCAATTAAGGGGAAGGAGATAGAGCCGAGGGTTTTTATCGGCAAGAAGGTGAGGATAGAAAAGGGAGCAAAGCTTTTGTCGCCGGTGGTAGTGGGGGACGAAGTCACAATCGGAGCGGATGCTTGCCTGGGCCCCTGTGTTTGTGTGGGGAACAAAGTGAACATCGGCGCCGGTTCGCGTGTGGAGGATTCTGTGATCATGAACGGCGTTACCATTGAGGCGGAATGCGAGATTAAAGGGAGCGTAATTGGAAATAATTCGTATGTGGGCAGGAGAACACGCGTTTCCGATTGCTCTGTCCTTGGCGATAATGTACGGATAGGGGATGGTAACGAGCTCTCGAGAGGAATTCGCATCTGGCCTTCCACGGTTATAGATTCTGAAAGAATTAAATTTGGCTGAGTCCATCGGCCTTGAGTGCTTGTTTTATCTTTGACTGTAAGTTAAATTTGCCTTTTTAGCGGGAGTATAGTTTCTGGAGGTGTGAAGGTGAAGGTTCTTATTACGGGAATAACCGGTTTTGTTGGCAGCCATCTTGCGGAGTATTGTCTTGCTAAGGGTGACGTAGAGGTATTTGGCTCGGTGCGCTGGCGGAGCAGGATGGAGAATGTGGAACATATTCTCGACAAGATAAAATTGATAGACTGCGACCTTCGTGATGCTGGAGCGGTCAAGCATTGTCTGGGAGACGTAAAGCCCGATTATATATTCCATCTGGCTGCTCAAAGTTTTGTTCCTACCTCATGGAAAGCGCCCGCGGAAACCCTTGTAACAAATATCGTCGGGCAGTTGAACATTTTCGAGGCGGTGCGGGA